>DASVTZ010000114.1 GCA_036387335.1 Longimicrobium sp. | reverse complement strand
CGCGGGGTGTTCTGGGACCGCGTGACGGGGCAGTACTGGTGGGCCGGGTGGTCGATGATCACCTTCAACGCCATCATCCCCCAACTCCTGTGGATCCCCAGCTTCCGGCGCAACCTGAACGCGTTCTTCCTGATCGCGATGTTCGTGAACATCGGGATGTGGTGGGAGCGCTTCGTGATCATCGTGCCGAGCCTGGCCCACAGCTACGAGCCCTGGAAGTTCATGAACTACCACCTCACCTGGGTCGAGGCGTCGATCCTCCTGGGGAGCTTCGGGTGGTTCTTCATGTGGTTCCTGCTCTTCCTGCGCTACCTGCCGGGGCTGTCGATCGCCGAGATCAAGGAGGTGCTGCCGCCGCCCATGCGCCATGCGCACGGCGACGACCACGCGGCGAACGTCGACGCCAGCGGCACGCAGGTGGAACACTATCCGACCGGCTACTACGCCTGACCACGAGCCTATGAGCAAGCTTCGCACGGGCGTGCTGGGCGTGTTCGCCCACCTGGACACCGCCACCGACGCCATCCGGCGGCTGAAGCGCGAGGGGTACGAGATCACCACGTACTCGCCCACGCCGCGCCACGAGGTGGAGGAGGCCATGGAGACGCCGGAGAGCCCGGTCCGGATCTTCACCCTGACCGGCGCCTTCACCGGCACCGCGGCGGGAACGGCGCTGGCCACCTGGACCTCGGTGGACTGGCCGCTGATCGTGGGCGGCAAGGAGATCATCGCGCTCCCCGCCTTCTCGGTGATCATGTTCGAGGTGACGATCCTGCTGGGGGCGCTCTCCACGGTGGCGGGGCTCTTCCTGCTGGCGCGGCTGCCGCACATCGGACCTCCGGAGGCGCCGCTCTACCACCCGTCGTTCACGGCGGGGAACTTCGGCGTGTTCGCGCACGTCCCCAAGGACCGCTACGACCAGGTCCAGGCCATCTTTACCGAGGCCGGATCCCAGGAGGTGCTCGTTGAGCAACGTTAAGACGGCGGCGTTCGGCGCGCTGGTGCTGGCGCTGGGCGGGTGCACGGACTGGGCGATGTACGACGTGGACAAGGCGTACGACGCCGTGCCGCAGGTCGCCACCATGCGCCGCTCGGTGAGGCCGGAGTGGCAGGAGGACCCGCGCAACCCGGCCCCGGGCTCGGTGCCCGTGTCCGGCCCCAACGGCGACATCCCGGCCCCGTACCTCAACAGCCAGCTGGACTCGGTGGCGCCCACGCTGCGCAACCCGTTCGCGGGCACCACGCGCAACGACGTGCTGGTGCGCGGCGAGCTGATCTACACCCGCAACTGCTCCGTCTGCCACGGGCCCAGTGGCGCCGGCGACGGCCCGGTGGTGGGGGGCGGCAAGTTCCCCTTCGCGCCGCCGCTGAACGGCGGCACGGCGGTGGGCCGCTCGGACGGCTACATCTACGCCATCGTGGAGGCGGGACGCGGGCTGATGCCGCCGTACGGCGAGCGCGTCACGCACATGGACCGCTGGGCGGTGGTGGAGTACGTGCGCGCGCTGCAGCGCCGCGCGGGCGCCACGGGCACGGCGCAGCCCAACCCGGGCGGCGCGGTGGGTGCTCCGCCCCCGGCCCAGGTGCAGGGGCAGCTCCCCGCATCGGCGCGCGACTCCGCCGCTCCGCTGAACGCTCCGGCCCCCGCGGCTCAGCCGCAGGGCCCGCGCTGACCCCGCAAGGATACTGACTGATGGCCGGACATTCGAGCTCGATGCCCACGCGCATCCCCTTCCGCACCCTTCCCAAGGCCTCGGGGGCGCTGCTGGGACTGATCGCGGTGGCGCTTCTCCTGGGCGTGGCCGCTGCGGCGATGACGCTGACGGGCGGCCACGAGGGCGCGGAGCGGTTCGCGCAGGCGTTCCACTTCAACTGGATCTTCTGGTCGGGCACGAGCATGGGGATGGTGATGCTCACCGTCGCCCTGCACCTGACCAACGCGCGCTGGTCGTGGTCGCTGCGCCGCTTCGCCCTGGCGGGGGTGGCCTTCCTCCCGGTGAGCTTCGTGCTCTTCGCGGTCGACTGGCTTGGCGCCGGCCACCTGTTCCACCACTGGGTCCACGCGGCGCCGGGAGACCACGTGCTGGAGGCGAAGAGCGGGTACCTGAACCTCCCGTTCATGATCATCCGCGACTACGTGGGGATCGCCATCCTGTACGGCCTGGCCATCCGCTTCGCCATGCTGGCGCTGCGCCCGGACGTGTACGGCGCCGCGCAGACGGACGGGCAGCGCCGCTGGTACGACCGCATCACGCGCAACTTCCGCGGCGTGAACGAGGAGGCCGTGCGCTCGCGCGAGACGATGACCAAGGTGGCGGTGTTCCTGGCCTTCGGGTACGCCATCATCTGGGGGATGCTGGGGATCGACCTGGGGATGTCGATGCTGCCGCACTGGTTCAGCACCATGTTCCCGGTGATCTTCTTCATCGACGGCTTCCACGCCGGCATGGCTATGACGGCGCTGATGGTGGTCGTCTTCCGCAAGCGCGCCGGGGTGGACGAGTTCATCACGAAGAACCAGTTCCACGACCTGGGCAAGCTGATCTTCGCCTTCGCCGTGTTCTGGATGTACATCAACTGGTCGCAGTACGTGGTGATCTGGTACGGCGGCCTTCCGCACGAGCAGGAGTGGTTCGTGCAGCGCTTCCACGCGCCGTTCGCCACGATGGTGCGGATCGCGGTGGGGTGCATCTTCGTGGCGCCGTTCCTGGGCCTCCTCACGCGCCCGCCCAAGAAGACGCCCGCCGTGCTCGGCACATTCGCGGTGGTGATCCTGGTGGGCCACTGGCTGGAGCGCTTCCTCCTCACCGTGCCGTCGCTCTACGAGTCCGGCCACGTGGAGCATCTCCCCTTCGGCCTGCCGGAGATCGGGATCGCGCTTGGGTTTGGGGCGCTGTGGCTCTTCTGCTACACCTGGTTCCTGCGCACCTTCCCGATTCTCCCCTCGCCGGCCACGCTGGCGGCGGTTGACACGGGCTTCATGGAGATCCCCGGCGAAGGCCACGCGGCCCACGCCTGATCGCGAGCTTTCGGGTGGATGTGAAAAACCGGTCCCGCGGCGGTGTGCTGCGGGGCCGGTTTGGTGTTTGGAAGCCCCGGCGGTTGAAACCGCAGCAACAACCGCGGGAAGCCTGCCTTCGCAGGCTCGGGGCGGCGGGGATCGGCGCGGGAGGTGGGTTCCGCTGCCGCAGCACCGGGGGCTGAAGCCCCCGGCTGGAACTACGCGAAGACCGCTGAAGCGGTCTCGTCGGGTCTGGTGCGGTGGCAGATGGCGGGCGGCGGAGCGGTGGCGGGCACGTGCGCCCGACGGCGCGCACAGAAAGCAACACCCCCTCCCCCAGGCAGTTTTGGGGGAGGGGGGTGCTTCGCGGAGCGACGCTGGGGGTGGGGCCCTACCGTGGCGCCGTGTTCGAAAGCGCGTACGCCCCCACGAACCCGATCACCTTCTGGCCCCCCGCGTCCGACGTGATGGCGATGTCGCCGTTCTCGAGGCGGGTGGCCCACACGGCATCCCCGCGCCGCAGCCGGGCGACAGGGCGGCCGCCGAGCTGCACGTCGGTGTCGGTGACGACCCACTGGCGCTCGGCGCGCTGCTCCACGTACGAGTCGGGGTACTGCACGCGGAGCACCTTGCCCAGCGATACGCCCACCACCAGGAGCACCAGGACCAGCACGATCGCGCCCAGGATGACGAAGCCTCCCTCGTCGCGCATGCGAGGGGTGCGCTGATTCGCGTTCGAATACATCATCTTATTGAAGAGTGTGGGTAGTACGAGCGACCCGGTGTCAGCTAAAGTCGACCCGGCGAGAGCGGGAACGCGCCGAGTCAATGCAAGCGCGCAACGAGGAAAGAAGCCACAATCGTACCTAGCAAAAAGTAAAGGCCTCGAACAGAGGCCGGTACTCGCTATCGTATAAACAGTTCACGAACCGTTCGTGCCGTAGCTCCCAAGCATCAGGAGTCTTCGCCGGTACCCGGATTCGTTTCGTTGCTTGCGTTTGTGCGGTCATCTTGCAGCTTCGACGCGGACCTGTCCCGCGCGACCGCGAGCCACGCCTTCTTGGCCTGGCTCACCGTCACCTTGTCGCTCTTGTGGGCGGGCTGAACCGTCCGAAGCCTTTCCTTCGCCATGGCCGTCTCCCTGGATGCGGTCTCTTGGAATTTACAGGAGTTTTCGGCGTCACGCAATCTTGGTTGCGCCCTGGCCGGCGGGGGTGACGGATCGGGGGGCGGGGATTATCTTCGGGGCTCGAAAATGGTTGTCCCGCACGCGGTACGCATGTCCACGGTCCGTCCGGCGCCTGAGGGCGCATCGATTCTTCCCGCTGCAACGGCGGCCTCCGGCGTCCGGCACATGGCGCTGGGGGCCTTCTGGTTTTCGGTTATGGCGGTGCTGGTGAAGACGGCCGGCAGGAACCTCCCCAGCCAGGAGATCGTGCTGGTGCGCGGGGTGGTGACGCTGGTGCTGAGCATCGCCATGGTGCTGCGCGCCGGCATCTCGCCATGGGGCGCGCGGGAACGGCGCCCGCTGCTGGTGCTGCGCGGGATCTTTGGGTTCGCGGCGCTCTCCTTCTTCTACACGTCGCTGGTGCACCTCCCGCTCGCGGAGGCCACCCTCATCCAGTACACGAACCCCGTCTTCACCGCGATCCTCGCCGCGTGGCTGCTAGGCGAGCGGATGGGACGGCGGGAGGTGGGGTGCGTGGCGGCGAGCCTGGCCGGCGTGGTGCTCGTCGTGCGCCCCGCCGCGCTTCTCGGCGGGGCGGCATCGGTGGTGAGCCCGCACGCGGCGCTGATCGCGCTGGCCGGCGCGATGTGCAGCGCGATGGCCTACGTCACCATCCGCCGCATCAAAGGCGAGAACCCGCTGGTGATCGTCTTCTACTTCCCCCTGGTGACCGTCCCCGCCACGCTCCCGTTCACGCTGCCGCAGTGGGTGTGGCCGACGCCGCTGGAGTGGCTCGTGCTGGCCGGGATCGGCATCGCCACGCAAATCGCGCAGGTGAACATGACGCGCGGCCTGCAACTGGAGCCCGCCGGCCGCGCGACGGCGGTGGCGTATCTGCAGGTGGTGTTCGCGGCGGTGTGGGGAGTCGCTTTCTTTGGGGAGCGGCTGGATGCCTGGGTCCTGGCCGGCGCCGGGCTGGTGCTGGCGAGCACCGTGGTGCTTGCCCGTGGCCGAAGGGCGGCGGAGGGGGTGGCGGCGGAGACGGAAGCGTGAACAGCGGGGAATGGGAACAGCGGGGGAATGGGGAAGTGGGGAATGGGGAATGGGGAATGGGAACCGCGAGTGATTCCCCATTCCCCATTCCCCGCAGTTCAGCTTCCCACCAGCGCCGCCATCAGCGCTCGATCGGCGGCGTCGCCCGAAAGCATCTGGTCCACGTTCGACGGGAGCGACTCGGCGACGATGGCGTCGACGATGAGGCGCTCCTCGGCTGGCAGAGGGCCGGGAACGGGGGCGGGGCGCAGCGCGAAGACCAGCGACGCGGCGATGCCGGCGGCGGCGCCCAGCGGCAGCCAGGCGCGTGCCCGCGGACGGCGCGCGGGCGAGCGCAGGCGCGCCAGCGGCAGCTCCGCGCGGCTGTTGGCGACGCCGCGCAGGCGCTCCCAGTCCACGTCGTCCATGGGGGGCTGCGGGGTGGCGGAGCGCAGGAGCGCCGCCAGCTCCGGGTCGCGGATAGGCTCGGTGTTCATTCTTCTCTGCTCCGTTCGTAGGGCGCCAGCGCCTGGCGCAGCGCCTTGCGGGCCTCGTGCAGGTGCCAGCGCACGGTGCCGTCCGATATCTCCATGATCTGCGCGATCTCCGGTCCGCTGAACCCTTCCAGCTCGAACAGCTCCACCACAAGCTTCTGGCGCTGCGGGAGCGTGTCCAGGGCGGCGGCGAGGCGCTCGCGAAGCTCCGCGCGCTCCGCTTCGCGCTCCGGCGACGGGCCTTGCGAGGAGGCCGTCTCCGGGATCTCGTCGACCGCGCGGAGGGCGCGTGCCTTGCGGGCGTTGAGCCCCCGGTTCACCAGGATGCGAAAGAACCAGGGCGCGAACGCCCGCCCCGGCTCGAAGCTGTCGATGCGCTGCAGGACGACCATGAAGGTGTCCTGCACCAGGTCCTCGGCGTCTTCCTTCTGCCCCAGCACGCGGAACGCCACCGAGAACGCGCGGTGCATGTAGCGCGTGACGAGGGTGTCGAAGGCACGCCCGTCGCCGTGGCGGACGCGCTCGACCAGCTCCGCCTCGCCATCCGGCGCGGCGGGTGCCGCGCCGGTGGCGATGGGGAAGGCCACGGCGGGTCCCGCCGCGCCCGCGCGGATCACGGGCGGGGGCTGCCGGTGCCGCCCTGCTGCCCTTGCTGACCCGGACCCCGCCGTCCCTCGCCGGGCCGTCCGCCGCGGCGGCGGTGACCGTCCTGGCCCTGCATGCGGTCGCCGCGGTTGCGCCGCGCCTCCTGCATGAGCTGGCGCGCGCGCTCCTTCTGCTGCGGGTTGAGGACGCCCTGGGCCTCCTCCATCGCCGCGCGGATGTTGGCGCGCATCTGCTCCATGGGGGCGCGCATCGCCTGCGGGATTTCGCGGCGGTGGCCCTCCTCGCGCAGGCGGCGCAGGGTGTCGCGGCGCTGCTCCGGGGTCAGCCGCTCCATCTGCGCGCGGCGCTGCGCCTTGAACTGCTCGTGCTGCGCCTGCAACTGGGCGCGGATGGGCCGGTTGCGCTCTTCCAGCCTGCGGCCGATCTCCTGCAGGCGCGTCACCTGCGCGTCCGTCAACTGCAGCTCCTGGCGGTAGGCCAGGAGTCCCTGGAACGCGGGGCGGTGCTGCCTTCCACCCTGCTCCCAGCGCCCGCCGCGGACGGAGTCGGCGCCGGGGCGGCCGTTCTGCTGCGCGGCTGCCGGCGCGGCGGCCAGCAGCCCGAGTGCGACCATGTATCGAACGTAGCTCTTCATCGTCGTGTACCGTAGTGTGCGGAATCGTGCGGGCGACCGCCGCCCGTGTGGTGCTGCACGATAATACCGTTCGGAGCCGCGAAACGTTGGGAGGGGGGAAGTGCGTGAGTGCGTTAGTGCGTTAGTGCGCCCCCCATTCTGTCATCCTGAGCGACGCGCTGCTCGGCACTCGCCCGGTCTCCACCTTCTGGCGCGGAGCGATGGATCTACTGTGCGGGCTACGGAGTTGGGGGTTGCGTACGATTCCCGCCCGGCTCCCGCTAGATCCTTCGGTTACGCACTAACGCACTAACGCACTAACGCACTAACGCACCCTCCCCGGCAACCCTTCCGCGGAACCCGGCATCCTATGCTGTGGACCCGTGAACGGATCATGGAAGACCTGGAGCTGATCGAGCAAGCGAAGCGGGGCGACGGCGGGGCGGTGCGGGCGCTTTACCAGCGCCATGCACGCCGCGTGTACGCGGTCGTGCGCCGCCTGGCCGGCGACGACACGCTCGCCGAGGACTGGGCGCAGGACGCCTGGCTGCGCGCCATCCGCGCCCTTCCGACCTTTCGCGGCGACTCGGCGTTCACCACCTGGCTCCACCGGATCGCGGTAAACAGCGCCCTGCACGGGCGCAGGTCCAGGGAGCGGCGCAGCGGGCGAGAGGCGCCGCTGGAAGAACAGAGCGCGCTGGTGAGGCCGCAGGGGGAGAACGCGGTCCTTCGCCTCAAGCTGGAGCGGGCGATGGAGAAGCTCCCGGAAGGCATGCGGCGCGTGCTGGTGCTGCACGACGTGGAAGGGTACACGCACGAAGAGATCGCGGAGATGCTGGGGGTGAACCCCGGCACCTGCAAGAGCCAGCTTTTCAAGGCGCGGGCAAGGATGAGGTCGCTGCTCAGCCCCTCGTCCCTCGTCCCCGCGGAAGGAGTGGAAGCATGCAGCACCTGACGCTGGAAGAACTGGCCCGCCTGGTGGACGAAGCGCCCGAGCCGTCCGAGGCCGAGCACCTGCGCGACTGCCTGGTCTGCCGCCGCGAGCTTGGCGCGATGCGCGCGCAGACCGCCGCCCTCGCCGAGCTCGCCGATCCGGAGCCGAGGCCCGGCGCCTGGAGGGCTCTGGAGGCGGCGCTGGCCGAGGAAGGGCTGATGCGCCCGGCGCCGGCGCGCGCCGTCCGCAGCTGGCAGCCGCTGCTGAGGATCGCGGCGGCGCTGGTGGTCCTGGCCACGGGGGCCGCGGCGGGGCTGTCGCTGCTGCGTCCCGGGACGCCGGACCATGTGGCGCAGGCGCCCGTTCAGCCGTCCAGGAGTGAGGGCCGGGTGCTGGGGGTGGCGCAGCTTCCCCGCACGAGCGCGGAGACGCGGGTGGTGGACGCGCCGGTGGTGGAGGATGCCGCCGTGCCCGCGGCCCATCCCGCGATGGCGCACCTGGTGTCGGCGCGCGTGGGGGATGCGCCGCGAGTCGCGCCGAGGCGCCGCGCTCCGGCCCTCACTCCCGAAGCGAAGGCGGCGGCGCGGGAGCTGGACGAGGCGGAGGCTGCGTACGTGGCCGCGCTTCGCAAGTACGCCGAGATCGCGGACCCGGCCAGCGGCGCCGACCCGGAGACGCGCCTCTCCGCGCTGAACACGCTCGTGGAGACCACCGGCCGCGCGCTGGAGCGGGCCCCCGGCGACCCCGTGCTGAACGGATACCACCTGGCCGTCCTGGACGAGCGCGATGCTCTCCGGCGGCAGATCGACCGCGCGTCGCAGAACGCGTGGTACTGAACCGAGTCAACCGAAAGAGACCGAAAGATGCGCCTGATCAAGGGATGGATGCCGCTGCTGGCGGCAATGCTGATGGCCCCCGCCGCCCTCGCCGCCCAGCCCGGCGGTGCGCAGCGCGGGTGGATGGGCGTGGCCTTAGACTGGGACAGCACCGGCGCCCGCGAGGCCCGCGTCGCGGAGGTGGTGGCGCGCTCCGCCGCCGAGCGCGCCGGGCTGCGCACGGGCGACGTCGTGGTGCGCGTGAACGGCGCCCCCGCCACCGAGCGCACCATCGAGCGCCTGCGCGAGGAGCTGGAGGTGGGCGACACGGTGCGGCTGCGCATCCGGCGCGGCCGCGCGGAGGAGGAGCGCCGCGTCATCGCCGCCGCGCGCCGCGAGACGATCGCCCGCACCCGCACCCTTCCCGGCGAAGTCACCATCATCGACGATGACAACCGGGTGACCCTCCACGTGGACTCGCTGCGGATGCACCTGGACAGCCTGGGCCGGCGCATGGGCAAGCTGCGCGAGCGGGTGCACACGCGCCGCGGCGACAGCGTCGTCGTCTACAGCTTCGATCGTCCCGACGGCCGCCGTGGCGACAGCGTGGTGGTGAACCTGCGCTCGATGGACCGCATGGGGCGCGCGCTGGGGCGGGAGCTGGGCCGTGAGTACGAGGTGGCGCGGACGCTTCCCTTCTTCCTGGACGTGGGGCGCCGCGCGGTGGCCGGCGCCGAGCTCTCGGAGCTGAACCCGGAGCTGGCCCGCTACTTCCGCGTGGACGACGGCGTGCTGGTGCTGCAGGTGTCGCGCTCCACCCCGGCCGCGCGCGCGGGGCTGCAGGGCGGCGACGTGATCGTGCGCGCCGGGGGCCGCACGGTGGGCTCGGTGGCCGACCTGCGCCGCGCCTTCGGGACGCAGGAGGGCAGCGTGCGGGTGGAGGTGGTGCGCCAGGGCCAGCGCCGCCAGCTCGACGTGGAGTGGCGCGGCGACCGCGTGGAGATCGAACGGACCGAGCGCGTGCGCATCCGCGGGCAAAACGAGCGCTCGCGGAACTGACCGCCTCCGGCGCGGTACAGCGGGGTCCCTCCGGCATCCGGGGGGACCCCGCTTCTCGTTGCGCCCCCGCCGGGCGTGGCGAAGGCGGGGTGAAGCGCGTTACCTTGCCGGTCAACCCGTTGCGTTCCCTTTGCATGCGCCTCGTGATGCAGCACACCGTCCGCCCGCTCCTGCGGTGCGCGCTGGCCCTCCTCGCGATCCTGTCGTTCGCCGTCCCGGCCGCCGCGCAGGCGCCCGCGCCGGACACGGTGCCGCGCATCTTCGTGATGACGATGGGCCCCGGCGACCAGGTGTGGGAGCGCTTCGGCCACAACGCCATCTGGGTGCACGACCCGCGCACCGGTGGGGAGCTGGCGTACAACTACGGGATGTTCGACTTCCAGCAGGAGAACTTCTTCAAGAACTTCATCCAGGGGAAGATGGAGTACTGGGTGGCCGCGTTCGACGCCGGCGCCACGATGCGGCACTACGCGTCGTACAACCGGTCGGTGGCGGTGCAGGAGCTCAACCTGACGCCCGCCCAGGCGACCGAGCTCGCGCGGCTGCTGGACGTGAACGAGCTCCCGCAGAACCGCTTCTACCGCTACGACTACTATCGGGACAACTGCTCCACCCGCGTGCGCGACGCCATCGACCGCGTGCTGGGCGGGCGGCTGAAGGCGGCCACGGAGCGCGTCTCCGCCGGCACCACCTACCGCGAGCACACCGAGCGCCTGACCGCCGCCGGCGCCGCGGACGTCCCCATCTTCACCGCGCTTATGGGCGGCCTGGGCCCCGCGGCGGACCGGCCGATCTCGCGCTGGGAGGAGATGTTCCTTCCCGGCGCGCTGCACGACCGCCTTGCCGAGTTGCGGGTGCCAGACGCCGCGGGCCGCATGGTGCCGCTGGTGCGCGAGGAGATGCAGGCCGTCCGCTCCACCCGTCCGCCCGCTCCGGCTTCGGCGCCCAACTGGCTCCCCGGCTACCTCGTCGCGGGTGTGGCTCTGGGCGGGCTGCTGGCCTTCCTGGCCTCGCGCGCGTCCAGGGGCCGCGGCGCGCGCTTCGGATTCGCGGCGGTGGCGGGGCTCTGGCTCCTCTTCGCGGGGTCGGGCGGGTGGATCCTGGCCGGGCTCTGGTCGCTGACCGACCACGCCATCGCGTACCGCAACGAGAACATCCTCCAGCTCTCGCCGCTGGCGCTTCCGCTGGTCCTGCTGCTGCCGGTGCTGGCATACGGCGCGCGATGGGCGGCTCGGCCGGCGTGGCTGCTGAGTGCGGCAGTGGCGGGGCTCTCGGTGCTCGGCTTCGTGCTGCAGGTCCTGCCTGGGCTCGACCAGGCGAACGGGTGGATCATCTCGCTGGCGATGCCGGTGAACGTGGCGCTGGCGTGGGCCGCCCGCCGCATGGCCGCCGACCTTCCCGCGCGCGCCATCGCGCCGGCCGCCGCCCGCCGCCGCGCTACCGCAAACGCCTGATGGAAGTCCAGATCTTCGGCACCAAAGGGTGCGCCGAGACGCGCAAGGCGCTCCGTTTCTTCAAGGAGCGGCGCATCCGCACCCACTTCGTGGACCTGAAGGAGCGCCCCGCATCGGCCGGCGAGCTGAAGCGCTTCGCCCAGAAGTTCGGCGCCGACGCGCTGCTCGATCGCGAGTCGAAGCGTTACCGCGAGCGCGGCCTGCATGCGGCGCACCTCTCCGAGTCGCGCATCATCCCGCTCCTCGAAGACGAGCCCGCCCTCCTCGTCACGCCCCTCCTGCGCTCCGGCAACCTCCTCGCCGTGGGCTGGAACGAGCCGCAATGGCGGGAGTGGACGACGGCATGAAAAAGCAACAGGGTTCACGCGGAGGCGCGGAGACGCTGAGAGAACTCAGCGCCCTCTTCCGCGACTCCGCGTCTCCGCGTGAGACAAATGGGATGTCCGCCCCGCGCCGAAATCCGCGGGAGGGAGCGATATGAGGATCGTGGCGGGAAAGTGGGCGGGGCGGCACCTGACCTCGCCCGCAGACCGGCGCGTGCGGCCCACCGCCGAGCACGTGCGCGATGAATGGCTGCGGCTGCTGGAGCCGGACTTCCCCGGCGCCCGCGTGCTGGACCTCTTCGCGGGTACGGGCGCGCTGGGGCTGGAGGCGATGTCGCGCGGGGCCCGCTCGGCAGACTTCGTGGAGACGCGCCCCGCATCGCTGCACGCGCTCAAGGCCAACGTCGCCGCGCTGCACGTGCGCGAGAAGACGAGGATCTTCAAAAAGGACGCGCTCCCCTTCGCGGCGGCGCTCCCCATCGCCCGCTACGACATCGCCTTCGCCGATCCGCCGTACGAGAGCCGCATGCTGGACCGGCTCCTGGAGAGCTGGATGGCCAAGCCGTTCGCGGCCATCCTCACGCTGGAGCACTCCATCAAGCACCTCCTTCCCGAGGGCGGCGAGGAGCACTTCTTCGAAGACACCATGGTCACCATCTACCGCGCCCGCCTGGCCGACCTGCGCCGCGCGGAGGAGGAGGACCGTGGCTGATTTCACTCTGCGGCCCGCCACGCACGACGATGCGGAGCGGTGGCTGGCGCTGGTGGACGCGCTCGCGGACTACGAGAAGCTCGATCGGCCCCGCCCCGACGCCCGCGAGCGTCTGGTGCATGACGCATTCGGGCCGCCCCCGAACCGCATACAGGTGTACCTGGCGGAATCGCGAGACGGCGAGGCGCTCGCGTACGCCATCACCTGCGAGACGTACTCGTCGTTCCTGGCGCTCCCCACGCTCTACCTCGAGGACCTGTTCGTCCTTCCCGAGGCGCGGCGACACGGGATCGGCAAGGCGTTCTTTCGCTTCCTCGCGGCGGAGGCGCTGGTTCGCGGGTGCGGGAGGATGGAGTGGGTGGTGCTCGATTGGAACGAGCTCGCAATCGAGTTCTACGAGGGCCTCGGTGCGCGCCACATGCGCGAGTGGTACACGTACCGGCTGACGGCGGAGCAACTCGCGGATATGGCGGAGGTGACGGGGGGGTGAATGGGGGGTGGCCGGCGCGGGGCGTGCGCCCCGGGGCGGGGGCGCCGGGGGGCATGCGCGCCGGGGGCGGGGCGCCGGCGCCGCACACCGGGGGATAAATCCCCCGGCTGGAACGACGCGAAGACCACTGAAGTGGTCTTGAGGGGCGCGGCATCCCCGGGGCCAAACAGACAAAGCGGGTCCGGCGCACGGCGCTGGACCCGCTTCGTATTCCCGCACGCAGGCGTTAGCTCTGCTCGGGCTTCCAGTCGATGGGGATGGTCACCATCACGGGGACGGCCTGGTCGCCCACGTGGGCGGGGCGGAAGCGGAAGCGCTCCACGATGCGCAGGGTCGCGTCCGAGAACTGCGGGTTGGTGGCGGATACCACGCGCACACTTCCGGGCCGCACGCGGCCGTCCGCATCCACGATCAGCTCCAGCATCACGCGGCCCGCGACACCCTGGTCCGCCAGCACGCGCGGGTAGAAGCGCTCGAAGAGGCGCGCCACCTCGCTGCCGTTCGCCAGCCTCGGCGTCTCTTCGACCATCTCCGGCGTGTAGACGCCGTCGTGCTGGAACGGCGGGTTCGGCGTGGGCTCGATCTGCCGCGTGGGCGGGGTGGGTTCCGCCGGCCGCGGTCCGAAGACGTCACCGGGGGCGCCGTCGCCCGTGACGTGCACCGCGAGCAACGGCTGCTCGTCCAGCTTGGGTTGCGGGATCTCTGTCGGCACCGTGGTGGGCGCGGGCAGCTCTACCGTCTCGCCGGGCGTGGGCGGCGGCGGGGTGTCCGGCTGCTGCGGCTCGTCCGGGGCGGGGGGCGGAGGCGCCGGCTTGGCGATGTCCCATTCGTCCACCACCTGCTCCTCGGGCCGGGTCTCGACCATCGCGGCGGTCGAGCTGGCAACGACGCCCACGAGCAGGAGGAGGTGCGCGCCCACGGACAGGGCGACGATGCGCGGCGAGGAGAGCCGGCGCTTGCGCTTGCGGGTCAGGACTCGGAACATGGTGCTCCTCCTGCTGTTGCGTGGCGGGTGATGCTCGGCCCGTTCGCCGGTGCCTCACCTATCGAACGGACCTGCCCCGCCATTTCTGACACGACTTCGCCTACCCCTCTTCCACCGTCTCCGGCAGGCACCAGTCGACCGGCTCCTGCCCGCTCCGCTCCAGCGCCTCGTTCACCTGCGAGAACGGCTTGCTTCCAAAGAACCCCTTGTCCGCCGAGTAGGGCGACGGGTGCACGGAGCGGATGACGGCGTGCCGGGACGTGTCGATCAGCTCCTCCTTCTTTCCAGCGTACGCGCCCCACAGCACGAAAGCAACGGTGTTGCCGCGCTCGTTGACCGCGCGGATGATGGCGTCGGTGAAGCGCTCCCATCCGCGGTTCTTGTGCGAGTTGGGCTCGCGGCGCCGTACGGTGAGCACCGCGTTCAGCAGGAGGACGCCCTGCTCGGCCCAGCTCGCCAGGTAGCCGTGCTTTGGGATGGGACACCCGCGGTCGTCGTGGAGTTCCTTGAAGATGTTGGCCAGCGACGGCGGCGGACGCACGCCGGGGCGCACGGAGAAGGCAAGCCCGTGCGCCTGGCGCGGCCCGTGGTACGGATCCTGGCCCAGGATGAGCACCTTGACCCGGTCGTACGGCGTGAGATCGAGCTGCGAAAAGACCTCGTCCTCGGATGGGAAGACGGTCTGCGTGCGGCGCTCCTCTTCCACGAAGCGGCGCAGCTCGGCGAAGTACGGCTGCTCCACCTCGGCGGCCAGCGCGGGCCGCCACGACGGCGGGATGCGGTCCAGCTCCATCGGCGCTCCGTGTCCAGGGTGTACGTTTCTAGCGTTGGCGGCGCGGATGCAAGGCGGGGACCCGGCCCGCGCGGCATTCCGGTTGCAGCCTCGCGCTTGCAGGACGCCTGCTCCCGCCCGTGGAACCCGGCGGGGGCGGCGCGCGGTAGAACCATGGAGACCCACCCCAACGGAGGACCGCCATGATCAAACCCAACGTGAGGGCGTCGTTCGGAAGGCGTGAGGCGGAGCTGCTGCTGTCGCTGGTGGGGCCGGGGGGCGAGGAGCGCCTCCGCGACCAGGGGATGGACGCGCTGATGGACGATCCTCTGGTGCTGCGCGCGCTGGTGCAGCGCGGGCGGCTGAGCCCCGCGCCGGCGCCTCTCTTCTTCTACATCCTCGCGCGCCACGCCCTCCTCCAGCGCGAGATCGTGGACCGGCAGATGGCGGACTACACGGCGGCGCTGCTGCTGGAGTTCGGCACGGCGGGGAAGGCGCACCGGGTGGAGGGCGGGGGAGAGTCGTTCTACTACCTGGCGGACATCGTGGCCGCGCTGGAGCAGGCGCACGGCGAGCGCGAGTTCCTGCTGCGCGTGCACCTGGGGAACTTCGCGCTCTGGCTGGCGGGGGTCTTTCCGGAGTACATCACGCACCGCGTGCAGCGCCGCGGCGCGCCGGGGATCGCCTACTACGACGCGATGGGCGCCGCCGGCTTCCGCGCCGCCGCCGCGAGCGACCTCGCTCTCCGCCACGGCGTGGGCGACGTATTCCTGGGCGTGGCGGATCGCTTCCGCGACGTGCGCTCCGCCCTCAACTCCCTCTCCGATACCGTATTCTTCCCCACCGCCCCCGACCAGGTGGAGCGCATCCTTCGCCAGGTTACGGACGACTTCAACCGGCGGGATGGGTGAGGGGTGGCCGGGTGGCGGGGGTGGCGGGGGGGGGGCGCGGGGGGGGCGGGGGGTGGCGGGTGTCGGTGGTGGCCGGGGTGTCGGTGGTGGTCGGGTGGCCGCGGTGGCCGCGGTGGCCGCGGTGGCCGCGGTGGCCGGGCGAATGAATTCGCGGCTGGAAACGCGCAAAGTCCGCCTTCGCGGACTGGCCGCGGCCTACGAGCCCACTTCAGTGGGCTTCGCGTGGTTCCAGCCGGGGGATTTATCCCCCGGTGCGGTTTATCCCCCGGTGCGGTTTGCCCCAAGGCGGTTTGCCCGGGCTTCGGCGTTCATCCCCCCGTATCCGGCTCCGCGCGCACGCAGAGCTCCTCGAGCGAGATGTCGCTGTCGTGGGCCCAGCCGGCGGGGATGGGGCGCAGGCGGCGCTTCGCCTCGTCCGATTCGAAGCAGAGCCAGCCCGTTTCCGAGGGCGGAAAGTAGAGCCGGGCGCGGTTGAGGTCGTGCCGCCGCGTGGGGATCATCCGCCGGTCGTTGTGGAAGATCCTGATCTCGCGCAGCCGCCGGACGGCCACGCGGCGGTCCACCGGCGCGGGAACGACGTCCCACACCCTCCAGCGCTTCCCCTGCGAGTCCACGAAGCGTCGGTACGGCATTCGGCCCCGGTCTGTCCGTGTGAGTGGATGAAAGCTGAGGGCCTCCTTTTTCAAGTGTCGGGCCACGGCGCGGGCACGGCTGCTTGACACCGCGGCGGCTGGCGGGGTACACTCGCACCCCATGCCACACAACGTGCATTCGCCCCACGAGTTCGAGGTCGTCCGCGACCCGCTGTGGAACACCATCCGCGTGGACCCCACGGCGCTGCGGATCATCGACGCGCCGGAGTTCCAGCGTCTTCGCTACATCCGCCAGCTCGGCCTGGCGTACCTCGTCTATCCTGGCGCCAACCACACCCGCTTCGACCACGCGCTGGGCGTGTACCACCTGTCGCGCTGGGCGCTGGCCATCCTGGGCGAGCGCGGCGAGCTGCGCGAGGTGGACCCGGTCGACTGCACCCTGGTCCCCTTCGCCGGGCTCCTCCACGACATCGGCCACTACCCCTTTTCGCACGCGCTGGAGGAGCTGGACGAGGGGCGCGTCCCCGGCCACCACGAGGCGCTGACCGCGCGCTTCCTGGCGGCCCCGCGCATCCGCGAGGCGCTGGAGGCGCTGGCCCCGGACGCGCCCGCCCGCATCGAGGCGCTGGTCCGCGACCGGTCGCCGTCGCCGCTGCAAGGGCTCGTCAGCGGCTCGCTGGACCTGGACAAGCTGGAGTACCTGCGCCGCGACGCGCGCTTCACCGGCGTGCCGTACGGCGAGGTGGACGTCGACCGCCTCCTCCACGCTCTCACCCTGCTGCGCGACCCGGAGACGGGGACGCTGCAGATGGGAATCCACGAGAAGGGGCTCTCCGCGCTGGAGTCGCTCCTCTTCGCCAAGTACCAGATGTTCCGCAACGTGTACTGGCACCACGCCGTGCGCGCGGCCACGGCGCTGTACAAGCGGCTGGTGCAGGACGCCGTCGATGGCGGCGTGGTACGCCCCGACGAGCTGGTGGGGCAGAGCGACGAGCGGCTCCTGGCGCTCCTGGAGGTGCGCGCGGGGCTCTCGGACACCCCCGCGGCGCGGCGTGTGGCGGAGCGCTGGATCCCCGGCGTGCGCGAGCGGCGCCTCCCCAAGCGCGCGCTGGAGCTCCCGGGCGAGGCGCTCCGCGGCCTCCCCGCCGAGGAGTGGCTGTACGACGATGGCGCCCTCCGCCACGCGCTGGAGCTGCGGCTGGCCGAGGAGCTGGAGATCGCGGACGGCGGCGTGTTCGTGGACTATCCCGAAAAGCCGCGCATGCTCGGCCTGGAGCTCCTCCTCCTGCGCCGCGACGGCGCCGTGCAGCGCCTGGAAGACGAGGGACGCTCCGGCCTCATCGACCTTCCCCGCGTGGCGGACGAGCTGTACTACACGGCGCGCGCCTTCCGCATCTTCACAACGGAGCGGCGCACGGTGTCCGAGAAGTCGATCCTCCCCCTCCTCTCGCTCGATGCCGCCGCCCTCCGCGAGCGTCTGGCCCGGCCGGAGGCGCTCCTGTGACGGAGAGCGTGCAGGGCCGCATCCTGATCGTGGAGGACGATCCCGCCG
Source organism: Longimicrobium sp. (assembly GCA_036387335.1). Lineage (NCBI taxonomy): Bacteria > Pseudomonadati > Gemmatimonadota > Longimicrobiia > Longimicrobiales > Longimicrobiaceae > Longimicrobium > Longimicrobium sp. The sequence goes on along the minus strand of DASVTZ010000114.1, from coordinate 8,966 downwards.
CCGGGCACGTGCTGCGCGCGCTCCTGCGCCAGGTGGGCTACCAGGCGGACGTGGCGGAGGACGGCCCGGCCGCCCTGCGCTCGCTGGATGAGGATGGGCGACCGGACCTGATCCTCCTGGACTGGATGCTCCCGGGGATGAGCGGCCTGCAGCTCTGCCACCACGTCCGCACGCGGTGGGATGCGCTGCAGCTTCCCATCCTGATGGTGACCGCGCGCACCGACCCGGAGAGCGTGTACGCCGCCTTCGACGCGGGCGCCAACGATTACGTGACGAAGCCGTTCCGCGGTGCCGAGATCCGGGCCCGCATCGCGGCGCACCTGCGCGTCCGCCGCCTGGCCGAGGACCACGTGCGGATGGAGGACCACCTCCGCGAGCGCGACAAGCTCTCCACGCTGGGGCTGCTCGCTGGCGGCGTGGCGCACGACCTGAACAACCCGCTTGCGGTCATCAACGCGCACACCCAGCTCCTCCTTCGCCGCGCCCCCGACGAGGCGAGCGCCGCCGGCCTCCGCGAGATCCTGGACGCGGTCGACCGCTGCCGGCGCATCGTGGGCGACGTGCTCGGCTTCGTGCGCCGCCGCCCGCGCGAGCGGGGAATGGTGGACGTCGGGACCGTGCTGCGCGCCACCTACGCGCTCCGCGAGCGGCACCTGGTCACCGGCGGCGTGCGCGCCTCCCTGGAGCTTCCGGACGTGGCCCTGCCGGTCTTCGGCGATGCCGGGCAGCTCCAGCAGGTCTTCCTGAACCTCCTGATCAACGCGGAGCAGGCGCTGCGCGACGGCGGCCGCACCCTGCGCATCTCCGCCGAGCTTGGGGAGGAGGCGGTGGTGGTCGACTTCTTCAACGACGGCCCCCCGATCCCCGCCGACTCGCTCCCCCACATCTGGGAGCCGTTCTTCACCACCAAGACCGCCGAAGAGGGCACGGGCCTCGGCCTCCCCATCAGCCGCCGCATCGTCCAGGAGCACGGCGGCGAGATCTCCGTGGTCAGCGGCGCGGAGGGGACGACGTTCTCGCTGCGGCTGCCGGTGTAGGGGGCCCTCACCCCCGGCTCGTTACACTCGCCTGCCCCCTCTCCCGATAACAGGAGAGGGCTCCGCCCTCTGTTATCGAGAGAGGGGGCGTATGTCGTTTCCAGGCGCGCAGATACCGGTAGGGGCGCGATTCATCGCGCCCGTGTCCGACGCTGCTCCGCCGCCCGCTTTGTAACACCGATCTCGGTAGGGGCAGACCTGCGTGTCTGCCCACCCTTGCCCCCGCCGCGACCCCCGCCCCCTCGCACCCAAACCCGTAGGGGCGGCCCCGCGTCGCTGCCCGTGCCATCCCCCGCTCCGCCGCCCGCGACGCGGCACCAACGCACGCCAAACGCCCCTCCCCCAGCAGGTTGGGGGAGGGGCCGCGAGGAACGAGCGGGGGAGGGGGCCCGCGCCCCGCCCTACCTGAACGCCCTCCGCGACACCAGCGTGGGCGCGCGGGCCAGGAGGCGGCCCAGCTTGCGGCGCTCGCCGCGCCAGCCGTCGTCGTAGCCGACGTCGTGGGTGGAGCCGGCCTCGGCCTGCGCGAGGAGGGGGTTCACCGGGCGGCCCTTGCGGCGCACCTCGTAGTGCAGGTGCGGGCCGGTCGCCAGGCCCGAGGAGCCCACGTAGCCGATCACGTCGCCCTGGCGCACCGGCATCCCCGCGGCGACGGCGGGGGAGATGCGCGACAGGTGGGCGTAGCGCGTCGCGTAGCCGTTGGGATGCTGGATCTCCACCATGTTCCCGTACCCGCCGCGCGGCGCTGCGTACGACACGCTCCCGTCGCCCGTGGCGCGCACCGGGGTGCCGTAGCCGGCCGCCAGGTCCACGCCGGTATGCGGCAGGATGCGGCGCAGCAGGGGGTGCATCCGGTCCAGCTTGAAGGGCGAAGTCACGCGCATGGAGGCCAGCGGGCCGCTCCAGGCGACCGGGTCCAGCGAGCGGCCCAGGTCGTCGTAGTAGCCGGGCGCCTCGCCCTGGTCGTACAGAAAGACGGTGTGCATCCCCCCGCCCACCGCGGCCTCGGCGGCGAGCACCTGGATGGAGCGGGTGGTGCCGTCCGGCCGCCGCGTGCGCTCGTACGCCACCCGCAGCCGCCCGCCCCCGTTCAGCGCCGCGCCCTCCAGCACAGGCATGTAGATCTTGTCCAGGTGCCGTCCCACCATCCCGCGCTCCGCCGGCGACAGGTCGCTGGCCAGCGTGGCGAGCGCCTCGGTAAACGAGCCCCGCGCGAAGCCTCCCACGAAGAGCGTGTCCACCGTGACCGCCGGAGCCGCGTGGATGGCGGGGAGCACCATCGGCGGGTCGGCGGGGGCGGTGCCGCCGGCACGGGCGAGCGCGGCCATGCCAGCCAGCGCGACGGCGGCCAGTGCGGCGCCCGCCAGGAGCGGAGGCGCGTGCTTGCGTATGGAGGCGGGGAGGTACATCGGCAACAGGGGTGCGGCGACGCGGCGGCGGGGGCCGGGGACGGGTGCGCGTGGCTGTGGGGGGGAAGTGAAGATAATGCGACTTCGCGCGGCGCGGAAGGATTTCGTGCGCGGGAGTCTCTCCTTGTGCATCCGGCGCGCTCTTCGTAATCTGAAACCCGCGTTCACCCTTCCGGTTCGCGATCCCCGCAATCTCCTGACGATGCCAGCAGTTTCGATGCGTTCACCGCGCGCCCTGGCGCCCCTGGCCGCGCTCCTGCTCGCCGCCGCGCCTGCCGCGGCGCAGGGCCGCTTCGTCCCCGCGCTTTCGGTGGTGCAGATCAACGACGTGTACCGCATCGACGCGGTGGAGAACGGCCACGTCGGCGGGCTGGGGCGCGTCACGACGCTGGTGGAGCGCACCCGCCGAGCGGGGAGCAGCCCGGTGATGGTCTTCCACGCCGGCGACTTCATCGCCCCCTCGCTGGAGAGCAAGCTCTTCGCGGGGGAGCAGATGATCGACGCGCTAAACTTCGTGCACGCGCGCGCGCCGATGCTGGTGGTGCCCGGCAACCACGAGTTCGACGAGCGGGACCCCGCCATGTTCCGCAACGCGGTGCGTGGGTCGCGCTTCCCCTGGCTGGCCGCCAACCTGACCGTCACCGACACCGCGACCCCCCGGCTGGCGCGCGACACGATGATCGTGGCGGGGGGGATGAAGATCGGCGTCTTTGCGCTCACCTACATCGACGCGCCGCGCCCGTACGCCCGCGCGGACAGCGCCTTCGTGAAGATCGCGGAGCGGCAGATCCGCGACCTGGAGCGGCGCGGCGCGGACGCCATCGTGGCGATCACCCACCTGGAGCACGTCACCGACCTGCAGATCGCCACGCTGCGCCGCCGCCATCCGAAGTTCGTATGGATCGCGGGCGGGCACGAGCACTTCCTCATCCAGGACCCGCTCACCGCCGGCACCGCGCTGATCACCAAGGGCGACTCCAACGCGCGCCGCGTGTGGCGTGTGACGATCGGCCGCGACGGGCGCCGCCCCGCCGTGCGCGCCGAGGCGGTGGCGCTGGACTCCACGGTGGAGATCGACCCCGCGTACCAGCGCGAGGTGACGGCGAAGTGGGCGGCGCGGCTGCGCGGGCGCATCCCCACCTTCGACGTCGCCATCGGCCGCACCAACACACCGCTGGATGCCACCGAGGAGACGGTGCGCAACTCCGAGAGCGCGTGGGGGAACTGGCTGGCGGACCGCATGCGCCGCGCCTTCCCCACGCAGGCCGCGGACGTGGCGGTGCTGAACGGCGGCTCGCTGCGAATCGACGACGTGATCCGCGACTCCGTCCGCTGGGAGCACGTGGAGCGCACCTTCGGCTTCCCGACCTCGGTGGGCCTCGTGTGGCTGCGCGGGCGCGACCTGCGCGAGGCGGTGCTGGAGAACTCCGTCTCCGGCGGGCGCGGCGAGGGGCGCTTCCTCCAGGTCTCCGGCCTCCGCTTCACCTTCGACCGCACGCGCCCCGTCGGCGACCGCGTCACCCGCGTCGAGATCCAGCGCGACAGCGGCTGGGCCCCGCTCGAGGAGGAGCGCGTCTACGTGGTCGCCGTCCCCGACTACATCTTCGGCAACGGCGACGGCTACCGCTTCCGCGACCTCGCCACCCAGACCGTCCCCCCCGGCCCCTCGCTGAAGTGGCTTGCCGTGCAGGGCCTGCTGGATGCCTACGCCCGCGGCCAGGCGATCACGGCGGGGGTGGAGGGGCGGATTACCGAAGCCGGGGCGACAACAGAAGTGCGTTAGTGCGTGAGTGCGTGAGTGCGTTTGGATCCAGCGCACTCACGCACTAACGCACTCACGCACCTTTTTTCGAATCTTACAACTCACACCAATGTCCGATTCCTTCTCGCCGAGCGAGCTGGTGCTGCTCCTTGGCGAACGTTTCGCGGGGGCAGGGAGCTTCACGCAGGGCAAGGAAGAGCTGCTGACAGGCGCCGCGACGGTGGCGCAGAACGAGCTCGCGCGGGAGGTGCTCACCGTCGCGCTCCTGGCCATGGAGCAGGCGGGGGAGATCCGCATTATCAACGAGAAGCGGAAGGCGATGCTTGGACTCACGACGCGCCAGGCGCTGGTTGCCGAGGCGACGGGGAGCCGCGCCGCATGGCCGGCTGGGAGCCTGGAGAGTGAGCTTCGCGACACGATCGCCGCGTCGCGCGCGGAGGTGTACGACGTCGTCTACCGCTGGTTCGGCAACGACATGGACTCGCCCGAGCGCCACGTGCTGGACCGTGTAAAGCGCGGGCTGGTGGGGCGCGGCCTAGTGCAGCGCGAGGAGAAGCGCACCCTCAAGATCTTCGTCTCCCACGACGACACCCTCCCCGACTCCACCCGCTCCCTCCTCGCCGCCGAGTCGCCGGATGCGCTCCTGGGGCTGCTCCGCGCGCCCGGACGCGCCGAGGTGGTGGAGCTCATCCGCAAGCAGGTGACGAAGGCGCTCAACCGCCGCACCGAAGACGACGACTGACGCACAGGGACATCGAAGATGGCTTCCAGCGGAAAGATCTGCGTGGTGACGATTGCGCTGGTGCTGGCGCTCACGGGTGCCATCGTGGGCGCGGTCCTGTGGAACGCGGACCGCACCAGCAAACGCCTCACCGCCGAGGCGGAGGCGGTCGGCCTCGTCGCCACCCCGACGAAGTGGTGGGACAGCATCGACGAGGAGAACAAGGAGGGCTACACGCTGACCTTCGCCTACGTGGGCCCGAAGAACCAGGTCTTTTCGCGCAAGATGGAGGAGATCGAGTGGTACGACTCCACCAAGCGCTACAAGGTCTGTTACAACCCCCAGAACGGCGACGACTGGCGGCTGTACCCCGAGGACCACGTCTGCGGGGAATAACGGAATTGTGATGCGGAACCGGAGCACGCCGGGGGCTGAAGCCCCCGGCTGGAACCACGGGAAGACCGCTGAAGCGGTCTCGTACGCGGCGTGTGGGGCCGACGCCGCAGTTCTCCCCCACCCCGCCCTCCGCCCCCCACCCCAACCCGCCGAAGCCACCCCGAGCCCCCTCTCTCGATAACAGAGGGCGGAGCCCTCTCCTGTTGTCGGGAGAGGGGGCAGGCGAGTGTAACGAGCCGGGGGTGAGGGCCCCTCCCTCACCCCGCCACCCGCCCCAGCATCTCCCGCACCTCCTCCACCCCCGCCCCCGGATACCGCTCCAGGATCAGCGCCACGATCCCGGTGATGTGAGGCGCCGCGAACGAGGGGCCGGACATCACCTCCTCGCGCCCGCCCAGCCACCGCAGCCGCTGATCCTTCCCCGCCGCCGTGCACTCGACTACCGCGCCAGGCCGATAGCGGAAATCCCAGGGCGAGAGGAAGTCACCCGCATCCACGCCGATGACCTCGTCGAACGCCGCAGGGTAGGTGGCGCGGCCCGCGCTGGGCGACGAGGCGACGATCAGCATTCCGCCACGGCGGGCGCGCTCGCATGCGGCGAGGAGCGGGGCGCGCTCGTGCTCCAGCGTCGTCCCGAGGCTCAGGTTCACGAGGGGGATCGACTGCTCGGCGGCCCAATCGATCCCGGCCCGCAGCGCCGCGGGGGAGGTCTCGAGCTGGCTTCCGAAGACGCGGATGGGGACGATGGCGGCCTCAGGCGCCAGGCGCAGGATGAGGTCCGCGCAGGCGGTGCCGTGGCCCAGGCGGTCGTGATCGTCGTCGGTGCGCAGGAGGGCGAAGTCGTCGTCCGGGTCGGTGAGGCCCACGCCGGGGAGGACGCGCGGATCGGCGAGGGTGCGGTCCCAGCCGGTGTCGATCACCCCGACGCGGACGCCGCGGCCCGTGGCGTCGCCCAGCAGCTCGCGGATCATCCGGGGAGGGGGCTCGGGCGGCATGGGGACGGGTGCGGGGGGCGGAAGTGGAAGCGGGCCGGTGCACAACTTGCCGGTCGCCCGCGGTCCAGGCTACACCCAAACCGCACGGAGGTGACGATGGCTCGTTACGGCAGAGACTACGACGGTGGCGACCGCGGGCCCATTCCGCTCTACGGCCAGGGCGGGCCACCCGACCGGGGGCTCGGCTTCGGGCGCGGCGGCGAGTACGGCACCGACAACGGATGGGTGACCGGCACCGGCCCCGCCGGAGCGCAGGGCGGCGGGCGGGAGGTGCGCGGCAACGCGGGCCGGCGCGGGGAGGCCAAGCGCGGCGCCGAGCGCGCGCGCGACATCATGACCGAGAACCCCGAGGCCGTCACCCCCTCCACCACCCTTGGCGAGGTCGCCAGGCGCATGGCGGAACTCGACGTCGGCATCCTTCCCGTGGTCGACGACCCGGAGGTGCGGCGGCTGCGCGGCGTGGTGACGGACCGCGACCTGGTGGTGCGCGGCATGGCGCGCGGGCTGGGCGACTCGGCCACGGTGGCGGAGTGCATGACGCCCAACGTCTCCACCGTCAACCGCAACGCCTCGGTGCGGCAGGTGATGGACGTGATGCGGCGCGAGAAGGTGCGGCGCGTGCCCGTTGTCGACGGCGAGGGGCGCCTGGTGGGGATCATCGCGCAGGCCGACCTGGCGGTGAACTACGCCGGCCTCGACCCGGAGCGCGAGATGGAGGTGGAGGAGGTGCTGGAGCGCATCTCCGAGCCCGGCCTTCCGCGCTACCGCTCCGCGAGGTACGACCACGACCACGGCGGGGGGATCGCCGGCCGTGTGCGGGGCGGGCTCTCGGGGGTGCAGCGCGGCGCCCGCCAGCTCCTGGACCGAGCCCGCGACATCATCGACTGAGTACGCCTCCGATGCGGGGCACGGGCGGCTCCCGTGCCCCGCGTTGTTTTTTCCGGAAACCGCTTCGAAGCCTTGACATCCAATCGCCGACAGTTCATCATGTGTCTCGGAATTTAAACTCGTTTAAAATACCCATTCGCACCGTTCGTGAAGCTGATCTCACTTCGCTTTATCGCCGCACTGTCGTTCGCCGCCGTGGTTGGAATGGCGGCGTGCGCACCTCCGGAGCCCGCCGCCAGCCAGGGCCGCCTCAACGTCGTCACCACCGTGGGGATGATCCGTGACGTGGTGCAGAACGTCGGCGGCGAGCACGTGCACGCGACGGGGCTCATGGGCCCGGGCGTGGACCCGCACCTGTACAAGGCGAGCGAGGGGGACGTGCGGCGGCTCTTCAGGGCGGACGTCGTGTTCTACGGCGGGCTGCACCTGGAGGCGAAGATGGCCGAGGTGCTGGAGGAGATGGGCGGTCGCACCCGCGTAGTCGCGGTCACCGACGGCATTCCGCGCGACCGGCTCCTGGCGCCGCCCGAGTTCAAAGGGGCGCACGACCCGCACGTCTGGTTCGACGTCCGGATGTGGGAGATGACGGTGGACACCATCGCCAGCACCCTCGCCATCGCCGACCCGCCGAACGCCGCCGCCTACCGGCGCAACGCCGTGGCCTACCACGCGCGGCTGGACTCGTTGGACACTTACGTGCGCGCGCAGGCGGAGCGGGTGCCGCGCCAGCAGCGGGTGCTGGTGACGGCGCACGACGCTTTCAACTACTTCGGACGCGCGTACGGCTTCGAGGTGCGCGGGCTGCAGGGGATCAGCACCGCCTCCGAGGCGGGGACGGGCGACGTGCAGGCGCTGGCGGAGTTCATCGCGCGGAGGAAGATCCCGGCCGTCTTCGTGGAGTCGTCCATCCCGCGCCGCACCATCGAGGCGGTGCAGGAAGCGGTACGCGACCGCGGCTGGGACGTGCGGATCGGCGGCTCGCTCTACTCGGACGCCATGGGCAATCCTGGAACCCCCGACGGGACGTACGACGGGATGGTCCGCCACAACATCGACACCCTGGTGGGCGCGCTGCTGCGCGGTCCTGGAGAACGGAATGACTGACGGCGCCAAGACGCTCGCCATCGAGGTCAACGACCTGACGGTGGCGTACCGAGACAAGCCCGTGCTGTGGGACGTGGACCTGGAGGTGCCGCAGGGCGTGCTGATGGCCATCGTCGGCCCCAACGGCGCCGGCAAGAGCACGCTGATCAAGGCGATCCTGGGGCTGGTGCGCACCGCCGCCGGCCAGGTGTGCATCCACGGCCGCCCCTATCGCCAGGCGCGAGGGATGGTGGCCTACGTGCCCCAGCGCGGGAGCGTGGACTGGGACTTCCCCACCTCCGTGCTCGACGTGGTGATGATGGGCCGCTACGGCGCCCTCGGCTGGCTGCGCCGCCCGGGAAAGCGTGAGCGCGAGCGCGCCATGGACGCCCTGCGCCAGGTGGGGATGGAGGCCTTCGCCGAGCGCCAGATCTCGCAGCTCTCCGGCGGCCAGCAGCAGCGCGTCTTTCTGGCCCGCGCCCTGGTCCAGGATGCCGAGCTCTACCTGATGGACGAGCCGTTCCAGGGCGTCGATGCCAAGACGGAGCGCGCCATCGTCTCCGTCCTCCAGGAGCTGCGCCGCGCCGGCAAGACGGTCGTCGTCGTGCACCACGACCTGGAAACGGTCCCGGAGTACTTCGACTGGGTCCTCCTGCTGAACGTGCGCCGCATCGC
>DASVTZ010000113.1 GCA_036387335.1 Longimicrobium sp. | reverse complement strand
CGACTACCGCCGCAAAGAGCCAACGGACTTGTTTCATGCACGACCTCCGGGAGCTTGCCGGCACCTCGCCGGCAGTCGGTGGATACGGGCCGGCGTGCGCCGGGCTCCGTTGGGACTTCCCGCTTGCCTCCGCCGGGCGATCCTCAGGCGGGCGTCGCGGGACCAGCGTGAACGTCCTGCGCGGGCAAAGCACCTCCTGGACGGAGGGTTGGGGGAAGGGTGGACACCCATACAACGTATCAGCACGCGAAGATGCGACAGGGTCGCATTCCCGCGGGCCGCTCGGCGTTCGGGTGACGGGGGGCCAGCGGTTTTCGGACACTTAAGGGGCCGGCGAGCCGATCCGCTCAGGTTCAGTTATAGAACGAACGTCCGAATCTGTCAACCCGGCGCGCTCCTTTCTCATCCTCCCGTAGTCTGGATGGCGCGCAGGAGGGCGCGAGCCTTGTTGAGCGTCTCCTCGTACTCCGAGGCGGGGTCGCTGTCGGCCACAAGCCCGGCGCCGGCCTGAACGTGCGCGCGCCCGCCCTGCGCCACCACGGTGCGGATGGCGATGGCGGTGTCCATGGCGTGCCCGCCATAGGCGAAGTAGCCGGCCGCCCCCGCGTACGGCCCGCGCCGCGACCGCTCCAGCTCGTCGATGATCTCCATGGCACGCACCTTGGGAGCGCCGCTCACGGTTCCGGCCGGGAAGGAGGCGCGGAAGACGTCCACCGCGCTGAGCCCCGGGCGCAGATCTCCCTCCACGGTGGAGACCAGGTGGAGGACGTGCGAGTACCGCTCCACCGCCATGCGCGCCGGCACGCGCACGGTGCCGTAGCGGGCGACGCGCCCCACGTCGTTGCGCCCCAGGTCCAGGAGCATCAGGTGCTCCGCCTGCTCCTTGCTGTCCGCCAGCAGCTCCGCGGACAGCGTTGCGTCCTCGGCCGCATCGAGGCCGCGGCGGCGGGTGCCGGCGATGGGCCGCACCGTCACGCGCCCATCCTCCAGCCTCACCATCGTCTCCGGCGACGAGCCCACGAGCTGAAACCCGTCCAGCTCCAGGTAGAAGAGGTAGGGCGAGGGGTTGAGGGTTCGCAGCGCGCGGTACAGGTCAAATGCCGGCACGGCGAGCGGCACCGTGAGCCGCTGCGAGAGAACTACCTGGAAAGCATCGCCGGCGCGGATGTACTCCTGCACGCGGCGCACGCCGTCCTCGTACTCGGCGCGCGTCATGGTGCTCTCGAACTCAGGGTCCGCGGCGGCGGGCGGGGACAGGGTGAGCGGCTCGGGCCCGCGCCCCTCGCGCAGGCGCATGACGATGTCGAGCACCTCGCCCGCGGCCTCGTCGTAGCGGCGGCGCAGCTCCTCGTCGTCCGCCCCCGCCGTCTCCACCGCGGCGATGGCGTGCGCGCGGCCGAAGAGGTTGTCCACCGCCACCACGGTGCCGGTCAGCATGAAGAGGGCGTCCGGGAGCCCCAGGTCGCCTTCGGGCGCGGCGGGGAGGCGCTCGATCAGCCGCACCGTGTCGTAGCCGAAGAAGCCCACCGCTCCGCCCCAGAAGCGCGGCAGCCCCGGCACCTGCGCGGGCACGTGCGCGCGCAGCAGGCGGTCGAAGTCGCCGAGCGGATCGTCGGATGGGCCGGTGTCTTCCCACCCCCTGGCGGGTGTCCAGCGGTGGATGCGGTCGCCGGTCAGCTTCCACGCGCCGCGCGGCTGTGTCCCCAGAAAGGTGTAGCGCGCCCACGTCTCGCCCCCCACCACCGACTCCAGCAGGAACCCGAACGGCGGCCGCGCGAGCTTGTGGTACGCCGAGACCGCCGTCTCCGTGTCGAACAGGAAGTCGAGCGACACGGGCACGAGGGTGGCCTCGCGTGCGTGCGCGCGGAATTCATCGAACGTCGGGGACAGCGGCATTGGGCACGGCAGTGGAAAGGGATAGCGGCGCTACACTGTTTTGTCGCGGCGCGGCAGAGGTCGCGCGCACCGGCCGTCCTCCTGCCACGCGCAGTAGATCCTTCGCTACGCGCCATAGGGTGGAGCCACGGCGGGGACTGAGAGGCGCGTCGCTCAGGATGACAGAGATGGGAGGGCGAGTGGCCCGGGATCTCATCTATTTCCCACTCCCCCATCCCCACCTTTTCTGTCATCCTGAGGGAGCCGCCCGACGGATGCCTGCCTTGCTCCCGAACTCGGGCGGCGACCGAAGGATCTAGCCGGCGAGGCAGGAGGCGCGCGTGAACGGTCCTCCTGCTACGCGCAGTAGATCCTTCGCTACGCGCCATAGGGTGGAGCCGGGGCGGGGACGGAGAGGCGCGTCGCTCAGGATGACAGAATGGGGGGATGCGGCAGGGGGCCATTCCCCATTCCCCATTCCCCATTCCCCGCCGTTCAGTCCGCCGCCATCGGGGCCTCCGGCATCTCCGCGCTGCCGTCGACGTTGTCTTCGCGGACGATGGAGGTGGCGGCGCGCTCGTCGAAGTCCACGCGGAGGACCTGGTCCAGGCTCTCGCGGATGCCGTCGATGTGCGTGATCAGGATCACCTGCTCGAAGCGGCCTTCCAGGGCGTGGAGGAGCTGGACGACGTTGTCGCGGCGCGCCACGTCCAGCGATCCGAACACCTCGTCCAGGATCAGCAGGGAGAGCGGGTGGCCGGCGCGCTCGGCGATCATCTGCGAGAGCGAGAGGCGCAGGACCAGGTTGGCGACGTCCTCCTCGCCGCCGGAGATCACCGGCTTCTCCTCGCCCTCGTCCAGCACCATGATGTTGTAGCCCTCATCGATCTCCATGGCCGTGTAGCGGCCGTCCGTGAGCTGCGTGAGGAAGGCGGAGGCGATCTCGGAGAGCTCCGGGCGCACCTGGTCGTTGAGCTCCTGGCGGAGGTCGGTGTAGGCGGCGTCCAGCTCGTCGTGGTAGCGGAGGTCGGTCTCCTGCGTCTCCACCTCGGCGGCGCGGCGGTTGTACTCGTCCTCCGCGTGGCGCGCGGCCTGGAACGCCTGCTCGGCCGTGTTCACGTCGCCGCGCAGGGTGGCGGCGCGCAGGTCGGCGGCGCGGGCGCGGCCGTCGGCGGTGGTGTAGTCGGCGCGGGAGGCCTCGAACGCCTCCTCGGAGAAGCCGAGCGCCTCGCGCTCCGCCGCGGCGGCCTTTGCGCGCGCTTCGGCGGCGGCCTCGCGGGCGGCGGCTTCGGCGCGGTCGCGCTCCCAGTCGGCGCGGCGGCGGGCGGTCTCCTCCAGGCGCGCGGCGCGCTTCTCTACCTCGCGCAGCTCGCGCATGCGCTTCTCGACTTCCTTGTGCCGCGCGGCGTCGTAGCCGGCGGGGGTCGCGGCCAGCTCCGCGGTCAGCTCCGCGTGGCGGGCCTCGCGCTGGGCGCGCTCCTTGAGCAGCCCCTCGCGCTCCTGGAGGGCGGCCTGGCAGCGGGTGTGCTTCTGCGTGCGGTCCTCCACCTGCCGCGATAGGTCGTGCGTCAGCGCCTCCAGGTTCGCGACTTCCTCCGGCTTGTCCTTGAGCTGGTCGAAGCGCGACGACCACCACTTGCCGTCCTGCACGATGGTCACCCACTGGTCCTGCAGCTCCTCCAGCAGGCGCTCGTAGTCCGCGCCGACGGGGCGGCCGCAGGTGGGGCAGGTGCCCTCGGGGCCAAGCTCCTCGATGGAGCGGATCTGCTCCTTGAGCTCCACGCCGCGGTCGCGGTAGGTCTGCAGCTTGGTCTCCGCGTCCTGCCGGTCGCGCAGCCAGGTGGTCTTGCTCTCCTCCAGCTCCGTGTCCACTTCGGCGCGGCGGGCGCGGAGCTGCTCCAGCTCGGTGGCGTAGCGGCGCTCCAGCTCCGGGGCGGTGTCCAGCTTTTCCAGCCTCGTGACCGTACGCTGCGTCTCGCCCACCGCGTCCGCGATCTGGGCCACGAGCGACTTGCGGCGCTCGGCGTGGCGCGCGAGGTCGGCGAGGCGGGTGCCCTCTTCGGTGAGCGCGGGGAGCACCGCGAGCTGCTCGCGCAGGGGCGCCAGATCCGTCTCGGCGCCGGCGACGGCGGCGAGCTCACCCTCGGCGCGGGCGGCGTCGCGGCGGGCGGCGTCGCGGTCGCGGAGGGCGGCGTCGGCGGCGTGGGTCAGCTCGCGGAAGCGCTCGCGGGCGGCCTGCGCGGCGGCCCAGCGCGGCTCAATCAGCTTGAGCGCGGCGCGGGCATCCTCCGCCTCGCGCTCGGCCGTGCGCAGGGCTTCGAGGGCTTCGGCCACGCGGCGCTCGGCGGCCTGGCGCGCGCCCACGATCTCGCCGCGGTCGCCGAGGGCGGCGCGCAGGGCCTTGATCTCCGTGCGCAGCTCGGTGCGGCGGAGGCGGGCCAGCTCCTGCGCGCGGCGCAGCCTCTCGTATCCCAGCACCTGGCTGAGGAAGCGCCCGCGCTCCGTCGGCCCCATGGTGGCGAGGAAGGCGAGCTCCTTCTGCCCCGTGAAGTAGGTGTTGAAGAACTCCTCACGCGACATCCCCAGGCGCCCCTGCAGGTACGCCGTGGCGCCGCCCAGCGTGGCCGCGACCGGGGCCACACCGCCGTCCAGGAAGACTTCCGCCTTGCTGAGCGTGCGCACCACGCGGTACTCGTGGCCGCCCAGCTCGAACTGCAGCTCCACCTCCACCCGCGCGCCCTGCCCCGCGCGCGCGAAGCGGATGGTGTCGTTGGTGCCGCGCGCCGCCGCCGCGCCGTACACGGCCCAGGCGATGGCTTCCAGGATCGTGCTCTTCCCCGCCCCGTTCGGCCCGATGATGCCGGTGAGCCCCGGCCGGAAGGCGATGTCGGTGCGCGCGTGCTGGCGGAAGTTGCGCAGCTTGAGGGAGATGAGCCTCATACGGCGTCTCCCGCCCGGTCGACGTACGACGTGGCGAGCTCCACCAGCCGCTCGCGCTCGATCCCCTGCTTCTGCGGCCAGGTTCGCAGGTACGCCGCCACCTGCTCCTGCAGCGTCTGCCTGCGGATCGGCGCGCCGGAGCCGACGCGGCGCCGCACTTCGGGGGGGCGCGCGTCGAGGTGGAAGTGGAGCGCCTCGGCCTTCCACTCGCGGATGCGGCGGTGGTTCAGCTCGCGCACCAGGTTGCGCGGCACGTCAGTGATGACGAGCCGTACGATGCGCGCGGCGATCCCGCCGGGCACGGCCTCCACGGCGGCGCGGATCTCCTCGTCCAGCTCCGCCGCGCTCAGCCCTCGGCCATCCAGGCGGGGGAGGTCGACGGTGCTGCGCGTCTGCACCGGGTGGAACTCGGCGGCGCGGCGCTCCGTGTCGTAGAGGAGGAAGCCCTTCTCCCCCGTCTCCATCCAGATGTTGGTGGACGTGCGCTCGATGGCGCCCGCGTACCACATGTTCGGCGCCAGCTCGGTTACCAGGTGGTAATGTCCCAGCGCCACGTAGCTCCACCGCTCCGGCCCGATGCTGGTGTCGGCCACCATGGCGCCGCCGTACTCGGTGACGTAGCGGATCTTCTGCTCGGCCACGGTGCCGCTCACCGTGCCGTGCAGCATCAGGATGTTGTTGGCAGACGCGGGATCGGGGTCCATCGACGCCTCGTGGTCGCACGCCAGGGCGTTGTGCGGCATGCACATCACCGAGGTGTCGAGCGACTCCAGCCGCACGTGGCTGCACTCCTCCGTCACGACCCTGATCCCCGGGATCTCGCAGAAGAGGCGGAGGATGTTCCCCGTGTCCGACGAGCGGGGGGAGTCGTGGTTTCCGGCGAGCATCACCACGGGCACCCCCGGCAGGCGCTCCGTGAGGATGCTGAACTGGCGGAACGCCTCGGCGATGGCGGTGTTGGAGGGGCGCACCGTGTGGAAGATGTCGCCTGCCAGCAGCACCAGGTCCGGCCGCAGGTCGCACACGCGCGCCACGGCGCGGCGGAAGGCTTCGGCCACGTCCGCCTCGCGCACGTTGATCCCCCGCGGCGTGACGCGGTGGTAGGCGCGGAAGCCCAGGTGAAGGTCTGCGAGGTGTGCGATTCTCACGGGCGTCGGTGGAGCCGGGTCGGTGCGCCGGTGCCGGACGGGGAGGGGTGCGCCGCGCCCCTTGCGGGGAGGGCGGCGCCGCCCCTTTCTTCATACCCCGTTCCGCCGGTCAGGAGCGGCAACGTAGAAGGGTTGGGCCCCCGGAGCAACGCCGGGGGGTTTCCTTCGTCACTGCGGAGTGCGGCGCAGGCCCGCTCCTTCCAGGAACTTATAGGGTTACGCGCCATGGCCAAGAAGAAGAAGCTCTCCCCCGAGGAGACGCACCGCCAGCTCCAGGACACCGTGCAGGCGCTCCCCTACGCGATCGCGCAGATGGAGAAAGAGGGGAAGCGGGGGCAGGCGTTCCTGCTGAAGTACATCCGCGGGCCCATCATGCGCTTCATGCACCGCATGTCGGCCAAGCAGCGGTACGCCGGGCCGGAGGGCTCCAAGCTGAAGCAGTCCGACCAGATGAAGCGCCACCTGGAGCAGCGGCAGAAGGCGATGGAGTACTACCAGGGGGAGATGAAGCGGGCGCAGCAGCGGCAGGCGAAGAGGCAGGGGAAGAAGCGGTAGGGGCGGTGGGCTCACATCCGGCGGTTGAAACCGCTGCAACAACCGCGGGAAACCTGCCTTCGCAGGTTCCGCCGGGGTCGGGGGCGCGGGGGCGGGGGCGGGTCCAGCGGCAGGGCGCCGGGGGCTGAAGCCCCCGGCTGGAACCACGCGAAGCCCACTGAAGTGGGCTGGATAAGCGCGACGTCGAACCCCGAGTCCGCGCAGGCGGACTTTGTGTGTTTCCAGCGGCGAATTCATTCGCTGTTGGATGCGGGCC
>DASVTZ010000112.1 GCA_036387335.1 Longimicrobium sp. | reverse complement strand
AGCCCCCTCCCCCGCTCGTTCCTCGCGACCCCTCCCCCAAACCGCGGGGGAGGGGTGGTGTGCGGGCGTCCTCTGCGTGCGCACCACCGTCTCGACGCGGCTCGCTCCTGCCCCCCTCTCCCGAGAACAGGAGGGCGAAGCCCCTCTCCTGTTATCGGGAGAGGGGCTGGGGGTGAGGGCCACCGAAAAAGTGCACGCAGTGTGCGCACCATTGTGGTGCGCGCACCGATGCGGTGCACCATTCTCGCGCGGCGCCGTAACGCGCGTTTGGAATGTAAGTGGTTGCGGGGGAGGGGTTTAGGATTTGGGCGAAAGCGGTCCGGGGTGTGCCTTAGGGGTGGCCGGCAGGATGGCGAAGGGGTCGGGAGGCGCCCTCAGGCGGGCACACGGGTCCCAACGCACGAGCCGTACAAGGCCGCGCCCAAAGGCGGCGCGGCGCAACCACCCCGTTTGGACAGGTGAACCGATGCGTTTCAGACCCCTCGCCGCGGCCGCGTTCCTCACCGCACTCGCAGCGTGCTCCGATCAGGCCGGCACGCCGGTCGCGACCGACCCCACCCTCGTGCGCTCCGCCGCCAGCGGCGCGATCCCGGGCTCGTACGTCGTGGTCCTCAACGAGGACGCCGACCCGCGCTCCGTGGCGGCCGTGGCCGGCGTCAGCCCGCGCTACGTGTACACGGCGGCGCTCACCGGCTTCGCGGCCGAGCTGAACGCCGGGCAGCTCAACGCCCTGCAGCACAATCCGAACGTCGACTACATCGAGCAGGACGCGCGGGTGCAGGCCACCACCACGCAGAGCAACGCCACCTGGGGGCTGGACCGCATCGACCAGCGCGCCCTTCCCCTCAACGGCACCTACACCTACACGCCCACCGGCGCGGGTGTGAACGTCTACATCATCGACACGGGCATCCGCTTCTCGCACAGCGAGTTCGGCGGGCGCGCGGTGAGCGGCTACGACGCGGTGGACGGCGGCACGGCGGACGACTGCAACGGGCACGGCACGCACGTGGCCGGCACGGTGGGCGGCGCCACGTACGGCGTGGCCAAGGGCGCCCGTCTGTACGGCGTGCGCGTGCTGGACTGCGCGGGCAGCGGCACCAACGCCGGCGTCATCGCGGGGATGGACTGGGTGGCGCAGAACCGGGTGACCCCGGCCGCCGCCAACATGTCGCTGGGCGGCGGGGCGAGCCAGGCGATCGACGACGCCATCCAGCGGATGGTGAACGCGGGCGTGACGGTGGCCGTGGCCGCGGGCAACGAGAACCAGGATGCCTGCAACACCTCGCCGGCCCGCGCCGCGAGCGCCATCACGGTGGGCGCCACGACGAACACGGACGCGCGCGCCTCCTTCTCCAACTACGGGAGCTGCCTGGACGTCTTCGCGCCGGGCAACAACATCACCTCCTCGTGGTACACGGGCGACGCCGCCACCAACACCATCAGCGGCACCTCGATGGCCTCGCCGCACGTGGCGGGCGTGGCAGCGCTCTACCTGCAGGGCAACCCGTCGGCGACGCCGGCGACGGTGGCCAGCGCCATCGTCAGCACCGCCACCAGCAACAAGGTGACGAGCGCCGGCACCGGCTCGCCGAACAAGCTCCTCTTCTCGCTGCTGACGGCCGAGGGCACCACCCCGCCCCCGAGCGGCGGCACCAACTACACGGGCACCCTGAGCGGCACCGGCGCCACGCAGTACCAGCCGGACGGCAGCTACTAC
>DASVTZ010000111.1 GCA_036387335.1 Longimicrobium sp. | reverse complement strand
CGCCGGCGCCGCGCCCGCGTCCATTCCCGCGGACGTGGACCGCATCGTGGCGGCGCGGGAGCTGGCGCGCTCCATCCGGGCCCGCGGGCACACCGCCGCGCGGCTGGACCCGCTCGGCTCCGAGCCGTCCGTGGACCCGTCGCTGGACCCGGCGTTTCACGGGATCAGCGAAGCGGACCTGGCCGCGCTTCCCGCGTCGGTGGCGCGCAGCGCGCCGGACGGGACGACGGACGCGCTCTCCGCGATCCGGCGGCTGAGGGAGATCTATTCGGGCTCCACCGGCTACGAGTTCCTCCACCTTCCGGACGCGGACGAGCGCGGCTGGCTGCGCGAGGCGATCGAGAGCGGGCGCTTCAACCAGCCCCTTCCCGCCCCGCGCCGGCGCGCGCTGCTGGAGCGGCTCTCGCAGGTGCAGGGGTTCGAGAACTTCCTCCACCGCGCCTTCTTCGGCCAGAAGCGCTTTTCGCTGGAGGGGACCGACACCATGGTCCCCATGCTGGACGAGATCATCCGCGAGGCGGCGGGCGCCGGCGCGCGCGACGTGCTGATCGGCATGGCGCACCGCGGGCGGCTCAACGTGCTGACCCACGTACTGGGCAAGCCGTACGAGATGATGGTGGAGGCGTTCCTGAGCGCCCAGCACGTCCCCGGCGGCGACGCGGCGCAGAACTCCGACGAGCCCTCGGGCGACGTCAAGTACCACATGGGATGGCAGGACGAGCGCGAGGTGGAGGGCGCCCGCGTGCGCGTCACCCTCTCGCCCAACCCCAGCCACCTGGAGTTCGTCAACCCCGTGGTCGTGGGGATGACGCGCGCGTCGCAGGACGACACCACCGGCCCCGGCGCGCCCCGCCACGAGACCTCCGCCGCGGTCGCGGTGCTGATCCACGGCGACGCGGCGTTCCCGGGCCAGGGCGTGGTGCCGGAGACGTTCAACATGATGTCGCTCCCCGGCTACACGGTGGGCGGCACCATTCACCTGATCGCCAACAACCAGATCGGCTTCACCACGAACCCGGAGCAGGACCGCTCCACCCGTTACTCGAGCGACCTGGCCAAGGGCTTCGAGGTGCCGGTGGTGCACGTGAACGCCGACGACGCGGAGGCGTGCATCAACGCCGCCCGGCTGGCGCACGCGTACCGGCAGCGCTTCGGCAAGGACTTCGTCATCGACCTGGTGGGATACCGCCGGTGGGGGCACAACGAGGGCGACGAGCCCGCGTTCACCCAGCCGCGCATGTACGACGTCATCAAGGATCATCCCACCGTGCGTGACGTCCTGGCGCGCCGGCTGGCGGACGAGGGCGTCGTGGCGCGCGAAGAGGCGGACGCGATGCTCCAGGGCGTCACGGCGCATCTCGGCGAGATCCTGGACCGCATCAAGGGAGGCGACCACGCCGCCCACGGCCACGACGATGCCCCCTCGCGCAACGGCAAGCACGGGGTGGAGACCGCCGTCCCCGCCGAGCGGCTGACCGTGCTCAACGAGGCGATGCTCGTGCGGCCGGAGGGGTTCACCCCCAACGCGAAGCTGGAGCGCCTCCTCCAGAAGCGCCGCGACGCGATGGGCCCGGAGGGCGGCATCGACTGGGGCCTCGCGGAGGCGCTGGCGTTCGCGTCGCTGCTGCAGGACGGCATCCCGGTGCGCATCACGGGGCAGGACGTGGAGCGCGGCACCTTCAGCCACCGCCACGCCGTGCTCAACGACGCGGTCACGGGCAGGAAGCTGAACGTCTTCCACCAGATCGCCGACGCGCGGGCGACCTTTGAGATCCACAACTCGCCGCTCACCGAGATGGCGGTGGTGGGCTTCGAGTACGGCTACACCATGGCCGATCCCACCGCGCTTGTGGTGTGGGAGGCGCAGTTCGGCGACTTCGTGAACGGCGCGCAGGTGATGATCGACCAGTACCTGGCCGCGTCGTACCAGAAGTGGGGCGAGCGGAGCGGGCTGGTGCTCCTGCTGCCGCACGGCTACGAGGGGCAGGGCCCGGAGCACTCGTCCGCGCGGCTGGAGCGCTTCCTCCAGCTCTCGGCCGAGGGGAACTTCCGGGTGGCCAACTGCACCACGTCGGCGCAGTACTTCCACCTGCTGCGGCGCCAGGCGACGCTCCTGTCGACCGACGCGCGCCCGCTGGTGGTGATGAGCCCCAAGAGCCTCCTTCGCCACGCGCTGGCAGCAAGCCGGCTGGAGCAGCTCGCGAGCGGCACCTTCCGCCCGGTGCTGCTGGACGTGCCGGAGGAGCGCGCCGCGGAGATCACCCGGCTGGTGCTGTGCAGCGGCAAGGTGTACGTGGACCTGGTGGGCTCCAGCGAGGAGCAGCGCGCCGAGCGCGCCGCCATCCCGGGGCTGGAGCGCGTTGCGATCGGGCGGGTGGAGGAGCTGTACCCCTTCCCCGAGGAGCAGCTCGCGAAGTCGCTGGCGGCGCTCCCCGCCCTACGCGAGGTCGTGTGGACTCAGGAGGAGCCGCGCAACATGGGCGCGTGGAGCTTCGTGGAGCCGCGCCTGCGCACCCTCCTGCCGGAAGGCGTGGAGCTCGGCTACGCGGGCCGGCCGCCGCGCGCCTCTCCCGCCGAGGGCTACGCGCACCGGCACACGGCCGAGCAGAGCCGCATCGTGCGCGCCGCCCTGGCCGATGCGCCGGACGCCGCGCCGATGCGGGCGTCGCTGATCGGAAAGCGGAAGTAACTGCGAGGGAATAGGGGCTAGGGAATAGGGAATAGTAACGGCAACACTGCGTTCGATTGATTCCCCTGATCCCTATTCCCTGATCCCTAATCCCTAAATCTGGAGCGTACCCCGATGCCGGTTGAGATCCGCGTTCCGCCGCTGGGCGAGTCGGTGGTGGAGGCCACGGTCGGCCGCTGGACCAAGCAGCAGGGCCAGCCCGTGGCCAAGGACGAGATCCTGGTGGAGCTGGAGACGGACAAGATCACCGTCGAGGTCGCGGCCCCGCAGGCCGGCGTCCTGGGGCGGATCGTCAAGAACGAAGGCGACACCGTCGGCGTCAACGAGCTGCTGGCCGAGCTGGGCGAAGGCGCCGGCGCCGCCGAACAGGCGCCCGCCGCGGCCGCGGCTCCGGCCGCCGCCGCGCCGCAGGCTGCCGCTCCCGAGGTGGCCGAGCACGTCGGCGAGGGCGCGCAGACCTCGCCCGCCGTGCGCACGCTGGCGGCGGACAACAACCTGGACCTCGCGCAGATCCGCGGCTCCGGGCCGAACGGGCGCATCACCAAGGAAGACGTTCTCAAGGTGATCGAGGACGGGCGCGCGCGTGCCCAGCAGCAGCCGGCCGCAACTCCCGCCGCACCGGCACCCGCGCCCGCGCCACAGCCCGCCGCCCCGCGAGCACAGCCGGCGCCCGCCGCGCCTGCCGCACCGGGCCGCGAGACGCGCGAGCGGATGTCGCGCCGCCGCCAGACGATCGCGCGGCGGCTGGTGGAGGCACAGCAGACCACGGCGTCGCTCACCACCTTCAACGAGGTGGACATGAGCGCGGTGATGAAGCTGCGCAAGGAGCGGCAGGACGCCTTCGTGAAGCAGAATGGCATCAAGCTCGGCTTCATGTCGTTCTTCACCAAGGCGGTGATCGCCGCCCTCAAGCAGTTCCCGCGCATCAACGCGGAGATCCAGGGCGACGAGATGGTGCTTAAGCAGCACTACGACATCGGCATCGCTGTCGGCGCCGAAGAGGGGCTCGTGGTGCCCGTGATCCGCGACGCGGACAAGAAGAGCTTCGCCGCGCTCGAAAAGGAGATCGCCGACCTCGGCACCCGCGCGCGCGATGGCAAGCTGACGCTGGAGGAGCTGCAGGGCGGCACCTTCACCATCACGAACGGCGGCACCTTTGGCTCCATGCTCTCCACGCCCATCCTCAACCCGCCGCAGGTCGGCATTCTGGGGATGCACAACATCGTGGAGCGCCCCGTCGCCGTGAACGGCCAGGTCGAGATCCGCCCCATCATGTACGTGGCCCTCACCTACGACCACCGCATCGTCGACGGCAGCGAGGCGGTGCGCTTCCTGGTGACGGTAAAGCGGAACATCGAGGACCCGCTCAACCTGCTCCTCGAAGGCTGAACGGAAAGTGCGTTAGTGCGTTAGTGCGTCAGTGCGCTGGTGTGTAGCAGGGGGACCGATTAACTCGATCGGTCCCCTTCGTTGTGACTCGGTGTATCATTCGCAGGCTTGCGAATCAGGTTGCGGCACCAGACCTTGCTGCACTTAGGACTTAGGACTTCGGTTACTGGCGCACTCACGCACTCACGCACTCACGCACTTTTCGACATATGTCAGAAGAACTGAACTTCGACCTCGTCGTCCTCGGCGGCGGGCCCGGCGGGTACGTGGCGGCGATCCGCGCGGCGCAGATGGGCTTCAAGACGGCGTGCATCGAAAAGGAGACGGCGCTGGGCGGCACCTGCCTGCGCGTGGGGTGCATCCCCAGCAAGGCGCTCCTCGACTCGTCCGAGCTGTTTGAGCAGATCCGCCACAAGGCCGAGCTGCACGGCATCCGCGTGGAGGGCGCCACGGTGGACGTCCCCACCATGCTCGCCCGCAAGGACGCGGTGGTGAAGTCGCTCACGCAGGGCGTGGCGGGGCTCTTCAAGAAGAACAAGATCGAGTGGATCAGGGGCTTCGGCCGCATGACCTCGCCCGAGACCATTGAGGTGACGGGCGAGAGCGGCACGCAGATGGTGCGCGGCAAGACGATCATCCTGGCGCCGGGCTCCGTTCCTGTAGAGCTCCCCTTCCTGAAGTTCGACCACGAGCGGATCATCGACTCCACCGGCGCGCAGTTCATCCCCGCCGTGCCCGAGCACCTGGTGATCGTGGGCGGCGGCGTGATCGGGATGGAGCTGGGGAGCGTCTGGCTGCGGCTGGGCGCAAAAGTCACCATCCTGGAGGCGATGCCCACGATACTCACCGGCCTCGACGGCGAGGTGGTGAAGACGGCCGACCGCGTCTTCCGCAAGCAGGGCTTCGACATCCGCACCGGCGCGCGCGTGACCGGCGCCGAGCGGCGCGGCGACAAGGTGGTGGTCAGCGTCGAGGGGCAGGAGCCGATCGAGGCGGACTACCTGCTGGTGTCGGTGGGGCGGCGCGCGTACACGGAGGGGATGGGCTTCGAGGAGGCCGGGATCCGCATGGAGCGCGGCGTGATCCAGGTGGACACCCACTACCACACCGGCGTCGGCAACGTGTACGCCATCGGCGACGCGATCGGCGGGCGGATGCTGGCGCACAAGGCGGAGGACGAGGGCGTGGCCGCGGTGGAGATCGCCGCGGGAAAGCACGGCCACGTCAACTACGACGCCGTCGCCAACATCGTCTACACCTGGCCCGAGATCGCCTCCGTCGGCGCCACCGAGGAGGAGCTGAAGGCGCAGGGCGTCGAGTACAAGACCGGCAAGTTCCCCTTCCTGGCCAATGGGCGCGCCAAGGCGATGGGCGAGACGGACGGCTTCGTGAAGATCCTGGCCGACGCCCGCACGGACCGGATGCTGGGCGCGCACATCATCGGCCCGCGCGCCTCGGACCTGATCGCGCAGCTCGCCACGGCCATCGAGTTCCAGGCCTCCGCCGAGGACATCGCCCGCACCGTCCACGCGCACCCCACGCTGCCCGAGGCGGTGAAGGAAGCCGCGCTGGG
This sequence comes from Longimicrobium sp., assembly GCA_036387335.1. NCBI lineage: Bacteria > Pseudomonadati > Gemmatimonadota > Longimicrobiia > Longimicrobiales > Longimicrobiaceae > Longimicrobium > Longimicrobium sp. Next base: position 16,112 of record DASVTZ010000111.1, on the reverse strand, counting down.
GGTGGATGGAAGGATGATCCACCTGTGAAAGTGCGTTAGTGCGTGAGTGCGTGAGTGCGTTGTAGACCCGTGGCCGTGCCCCACATTCTGTCATCCTGAGCGACGCGCGGCACTGGCCTACCTCGGGCGCGGAGCGAAGGATCTACTGCGCGTGCCGAGGGGTTCGCGGTTACCTGCTGGCCTCTTGCCTGGCCGGCTAGATCCTTCGGTCGCCGCAGGAAGTGCGGTGTCCGCCGCGGAGTTCGCGTGGGCGGCTTCCTCAGTATGACAAAATGGGTGGGGTCAATCGCACTTACGCACTAACGCACTAACGCACTACTTCCCTCCCCCGGTGCGTAGCTTGCACTGCCTCCAATCTCCCTCGCACGCATGGAGTTGGAAGCATTGTCGCTCGCGCCGGCCGTCGCACTCTGCCTGCTCCTCGTGGCCGCCGACCTGGCGCTGCGGGCCCTGCGCATCCACCTCTTTCTGAAAGGAGCGGGGCACCCGCTGCCGTACCGCGAGGTCTTCGTCCTCAACGTCTTCGGCGACGCGGCGGCGGTGGTGACGCCGCTGCGCATTGGCGGGGAGCCGGCGCGGTTGGGGGGAATGATCTTCGCCGGCGTGTCGCTGGCGATGGCGATCCCCCTGCTGGCGGTGGAGGTGGTGAGCTACTCGGTGGTCGTCGCGATCGCGGCGATCATCGCCGGGCTGATCTACGCGCCTGGGTGGTGGCGCGGGGTCGGGCCGGAGATGATCCAGTCGTTCCGCTGGGTGGTGCCCTGGATCGTGGCGGTGGTGATCGGCAGCGTGCTGGTGTGGTGGATCGTGCACCGCCGCCGCCGCGCCGCGGGGAAGCCGCGCAGGAGCCGCATCGTGTGGTCGTCGGTGCGCGGCGCGCTGGGGTGGCCGCTGGCGGCGAGCGTCCCGCTGACGCTGATGAGCGTGGCCTCCCGCGTCGCCGTCCTTCCCGTGCTGGCGCAGACCCTCCCCGACCCGCCGCCGATCCAGGTACTCGCCATCAGCTCCTTCGCGCTGATCTACGGGCAGCTCTTCCTCCCCACGCCGGGCGGGGCGGGCGCAATCGAACTCGCCTTCTCCAGCGGCGCCGCCGGGGACCTGGGTGGGAGCCTCGGGACGGTCTTCCTCTTCTGGCGCATCTGCACGGCGGGGCTCCCCATCGTCCTCGGCTTCGGCCTGGCGATCCCGCGCTACGGCATGGCCGCGGTGCGGATGGCGCTGCGCGGGCGGCACTCGCATCAGCAGGGGCCGGTGGGACCCGCGCCGTGAGGTGGGGAATGGGGAGTGGGGAATGGGGAATGGGGGAATGGTAGATCGGCCCGCCGCGAGCATCCTCGCGGCGGGCCGATACTGGTGAGTACCCGGTGGCCTCAACCGGGCCCGGAGTGCACCCTTTCCCCCGTTTTACGGGGGAGAGGGGGGCCCGTCACCTGCGCCACGAACGCCGAGTCAGGGCGCACGCACTTCGCGTGGGCGTTGCAGGCCCAGTCGACGCCGAGGGGGAGTACGCGGTGGAGCAGGGCGCGGACGTTGGCCCGGTTCTGCGCCGAGTTCTCCGTAAAGATCTCGTCCGCGCCGCGGATGCCGCCGAAGAGGTGCCAGACGAACGCATCGCCCATGAAGAGCACGCGGCGAAAGAGGTACGCGGCGCTCCCCGGCGTGTGCCCCGGGAGGAGGTAGGCGCGCAGCGTGTCCCGCCCGAAGGTGAAGACGGTGTCGCCGGTGAAGGGGCGCACCGCCAGCTCTCCCGGCCACGGCGCCGGGTTCCCGAGTACCGCCTCGCCCGTGCGCGACGGCAGATCCCTGTGATGCGCGTCGCCCTGGAAGATGGGCACCTCCGCGGCGGAGAGGTGGAAGCGCGCCGTCCTCACCGTCTCCCACGCACCGATGTGGTCGCGGTGGCTGTGCGTGAGAAAGACGTCCGTGACGTCCTCAGGCCGCGCGCCCAGCCGGGCCAGAGTGCGCCGCAGCTCGCGCCCCGCGCCGTACCACCCCAGGTCCACCACGACCACCCCGCTGTCCGTGCGCGCCGCGTACACCATGCTCTGCCATGGCGGCGCGGTCGCGGCGGCGTAGGAGTACGGCGGCTCCCTCACCGCCTGCATGTTCATGGTGCAGGCGGAAAGGGCGACCGCGAGTACGAGGGCGGCGACGAACCGGGTCATGCGCCGTTCAGCTCAGCCGCCTCCGCCGCCCACCACGCCACCGCCGGGGATGCCCGGCTCGGTCATGTCGCGCACGTTGAGCACCTGGTCGAGCTGCTCGTCCGACAACAGCCCGCGGCGCTTCACCACGTCGCGCACGGACTCGTAGTTCTTGGCGGACTCCTTGGCCACCGCCGCCGCTTCGTCGTAGCCGATGTAGGCGTTGAGCGCGGTGGCGATGGAGGGATTCCGCTCCAGCAGCTCGCGGCACCGCTCGCGGTTGGCGCCGATCCCCTCGACCGCGCGCGTGCGGAAGGCGTCGCACCCGTGCGCCAGGATCGCGACCGACTGCAGGAGGTTGTGCGCCATCACCGGCATCATCACGTTCAGCTCGAAGTTGCCGTGCTGCCCGCCCACCGTAACGGCCACGTGGTTCCCCATCACCTGCGCGCACACCATCATCAGCGCCTCGCTCATCACCGGGTTCACCTTCCCCGGCATGATGGAGGAGCCCGGCTGCACGGCCGGCAGGGTGATCTCGGCAAGGCCGGAGGTGGGGCCGCTCGCCAGCCAGCGGACGTCGTTGGCGATCTTGAGGAGCGAGACCGCCAGCGTGTTCAGCGCCCCGGAAGCCGAGACGTAGGCATCCTTGGCGCCCTGGGCCTCGAAGTGGTTCTCCGCCTCGCGAAAGGTGATTCCGGTGAGGTCGCTGATGCGCGCGATGGCGGCCCCGGGGAAGGCGGGGAGGGCGTTGGTGCCCGTCCCCACGGCGGTGCCGCCCAGCGCCAGCTCGGCCAGCTCCTCGCCTGCGGCGCGCAGGCGCCGGATGCCGTGCTCCACCTGCGACGCATAGCCCCCGAACTCCTGCCCCAGCCGCACGGGGGTGGCGTCCATCAGGTGCGTGCGCCCGCTCTTGACCACGTCGTCGAAGGCGGCGGCCTTGGCGCGCAGCGCGTCGCGGAGCCGCTCCAGCGCGGGGATCAGGTCCTCCTGGATCGCCACGCGCGCCGCCACGTGCATGGCGGTGGGGATCACGTCGTTGGAGCTCTGCCCCATGTTGACGTGGTCGTTGGGGTGAACGCGTGTCTCCCCCTCGCCGCGAAGCTGGCCGGCGCGGGTGGCGATCACCTCGTTGGTGTTCATGTTGGTGGAGGTGCCGCTCCCCGTCTGGAAGATGTCGAGGACGAACTGCGCGTCCCAGCGCCCCTCGATCACCTCGTCGGCCGCGCGCACGATGGCGCCCGCGACGCCGTCGTCGAGCTGGCCCAGCTCGGCGTTGGCCTGCGCGGCGGCCTTCTTGATGGTCCCCAGCGCGTGGATGAAGCGCCGCGGAAAGCGGATGCCGCTGATGGGGAAGTTCTCCACCGCCCGCTGCGTCTGCGCGCCGTACAGCGCGTCGGCGGGCACCTGCATCTCGCCGAGCGAGTCGCGCTCGGTGCGGAACTGGGCGTTGCTATCCGTCATGGCTCCTCGTGGGTCCGGATTCGTGGTCGGTGGTGCCGCGCGGGAAGATGGAGCGCGCCCGCACCCAGCGCAAACCCCGCGCGCGCCCCGCGGCAGCCCCGCGCCGGATTTCCGACGAAATCCTTGCCTGCTCGGCCCGAGACGCCAATCGTGAGGAGCTTCGCGGGTCCATCTCACCACACTTGAACGGAGCCTTTGATGAGCGACCTTCCCCGTCCCGGACTGAACTGCGAGTGGTCCGCCGTGCAGGACTTCATGCCTCCCCGCCCGCCGAGGCTCCGCGTACGCGGCGTGTGCACGATGCCGACGCCCGGCTACCGGCTCTCGCTGACCCGTGCCCAGCCGCAGGGGATCAATCCAGACATCCTCCTCCTGCACCTGCGCGTCGAGGCGCCCACCGACCCCGTCATCCAGGTCCTGACGCCCACCCCGGTCGAGTACAAGGAGGAAGGGGACCACCGCTACACCCACGTGCAGATCCAGCCCGAGGGAACGCTGGTTCCGGTCGAGGCGGTGCACTGACCGTTGGCTCGACGAAACACTGCCAGTGAACAGCGGGACTCGACGTGAGCCCCGCTGTTCCTTTTTCCCAGCCGCTTTCCGGTCACAGACCGTTCCCCGGCTCGCGCGACGTGGCTCACGCCGCGCCGCAGGAGTTGATGATGACCGCGCGCTGGATGTCGACGTCCTGGACCATCGTTGGGCGGAGCTCGTGAACCAGCTCGTGCCCGTCGACGCGATCCAGGAGCTCGCACACAAAATCGTCGCAGGGCCGCAGCACGGTGACTCCGCCGAACTTGGTTCGCTCCTCGGGCGTTAGCCAGGATACGAGCTCCGCCACCAGCGACCGCCTCGCTCCGTCGGGGTCCCCCGCAGCCCAGGGTGCGGCCAGAAACACCTCCCACCGCATCATGAATCCCTGCCGCCTGATCAGCGCGAACAAGCACGGCTTTCCGTTCTCACGCTCCAGGCGGTCCTCGAAGGCGACGAGCTTGAACACGAACGGATCTACAGGACGCGAAACAGCGTGGTGGCAGCACCGAGAAGGGAGCGGGCCTTTTGCTCGTCCGTGCTTCCAACCGGGCTGTACCTCAGTTCGGGATTCCACGTTTTCACCTCCTCCCATTCGGTCTGGTACACGGTCAGGATCTCGGCTCGCTTCTCCGTGAGGTTGAGCAGGGTTTCGAAGTCGTGCGTTTTCACGGCCCGCAGCTTCTCGAACTCGCGGTTCGAGGACGGAAATTCGGACCAGCCCAGTGTGCGGCAGATCGCCGCCTTCAACTGCAGCTCGACCGCGTAGCCGCACAGGTACACCGCGCTGTCGTAGCGGCCGGCCGCGCTGAGCAGCTCCGCGTCGATGAGGCGGGCACGCGCGGTGCTCGCCAGTTCTGCCCTGCTGATCACGAGAAAAGAGGCCGGTGGACTTGCGGCGCCACGACCGGTAGGCCCGCGGCGAATGCTTCACCCCGGGCTGAAAGGTAGCGCTTGCAAATACCGCGTCAATCGGGCCGAAAAACTGGTTCGGGCGCTGGCCGCTTCTGGGCCGAAGCGTGCTATTGGGCGTCGTGTTCCTTGCGCTCGGCCTCCTCCAGCACCTCGTCCTCGGTGGCGTCGAGGGCTTCGAGGGCCTCGGCCGCGGCCTCCATCCCGGCGCCGAAGAGGAAGACGGGTATCCCAGCCTCGCGCAGGTGGTTGGCGACGTCGATGCGGTCTTCGAAGGCGCACACCAGCTCGTACTCGCGGCGCAGACGGTGGACGGCTTCCACCTTGAAGTAGCCGGCAGGGCGCCCGTCCCCTTCGGAGCGCATCACGAGCAGGTCGTACTCGGCCAGACCGTTCGCTTCCAGCCACCGCTCGGTCTTGGGGCGCGTGTAGTGGGGGCGCCCGGTGAGGAAGATGATGCGGATGCCGGCCGCCCGCATCGCGCGCAGCACCTCCATGGATGCCGCGATCGGCGGGTCCTGGTCGAGGGCGTCGAAGTACGACCGCCAGTCGCGCGCGCGCCCCGCCTCCACCTCCACGAAGTGCGCGCGCGCCCGGTCGTCGGCCAGCGTGCCGTCCAGGTCCCAGACCACCGCCTTTGGCCTGTTTCGATCATCCACTTCGACCTCCAGAGGGCGATTCAATCGAGTCTCATGTCGCGGACGAACTCGTCACGCATCCTGAAGTCCGCAATCCCGATCTCGTCCACGATGACCTCGCGCACCCGCAATCCGATCCGCTCCCGCGTCCAGACCTCGCCGCGCGAGACGTCGGGCGGCACGAGCCGCGGGACCAGGCGAAGCGCGACGGAGCGCAGTGTCTCCTTTCCGCCGTTCGGCCAGCGGCCCCAGGGCACGTCCGGCCATTCCGGTTTGCCCACGGCCGCGCGTGCGCCCTCCCACGCAGCGGGCCAACCGCCGCGCGTGGCGATGTCGCGGATGCGTGTGCGTGTGCGGAGTGGCGGTGCGCCTTCGACGGCGATGCGCAGCGCGCGCCGGAGCCGGAAGAACGTACGCTGCGTGGCGCAGGGGCCGGATGGCGCGACTGGTAGCACCGTGCAGAGGTAGTCGACCATGTGGAGCGGTGTCTCGAGGCGTTCGGCGGTGGCGTTCGGGATGCCGATGCCGAACGCCTCCTCGAAGGCCATCACCAGCTCCACCGTGTCCAACCCCATCGGCTCACCCCGACTTCGGGCGCGAGGGGCGCACCTCGATCTTGGAGGGCAGGGTGCGCGCGGGCATGGCGATGAGGTCCATCACGATCTGCGCGATGTCCTCGGGCTGGATCTTCCAGGCGTCGGCGTCGGTGGGATCGTGGTTGTTGAAGTGGGTGGCGACGCTCCCCGGCATGATGCAGGTGACGCGGATGTCGTCGTGGCGCACGTCCAGCATCATCGCCTCGGTGAAGCCCAGGAGGCCGAACTTGGATGCGTTGTACGCCGCGCCCCCCGCGAACGCGTTGCGCCCGGCCAGCGAGCCGATGTTGATGATCCACCCGCCGCCGCGCTCGCGCAGCCGCGGGATCGCCTCGTGGCAGCAGAAGAAAACGCCGTCCAGGTTGGTGCCGATGACGGTGTGCCACTCCTCGGGTGACATCCCATCCACCGTGCTGAAGACGCCGACGCCGGCGTTGTTCACCAGGATGTCCACCCCGCCCAGCTCGACCGCGGCGCCGATCAGCCGCCGCACGTCCTCGTGGCGGCGGACGTCGCAGGCGACGCCGACGGCGCGCCCCGGCCCCACCTCCTCCAGCCGCCGGGCAGCGTCGCGCACCTCGTCCTCGTTGCGCGCGGAGACCACCACGTCCGCGCCCGCACGGGCAAGCGACTCCGCGATCGCGTAGCCGATCCCCTTCGTGCTGCCGGTCACCACCGCCACCTTTCCGCTCAGATCCACGCGCATTCTCCATCGTCCTGTTGAGGGTCAGGGGCGGGACCTGCTGCACCGCATGTGCCACGTGCGGGGTGGGAGAGGGAACAGCGGACGGACGCCGGGTGTCCGATCGTCATTGACGGCGCGTGCCGTCGCGAGTTACATGCTGTGGAGGAGCGGCGGCGCGCCGGGAAGCCCCTTTCGAGGAGACGTCGATGAAGATGGTGCGGATGCTGGTCGCGGCGGCGATGCTGCTGGTGCCCGCCGCGGCGGCGGCGCAGACGGTGGAGGGAGTGGTGCTGGACGACAGCACCGGGGCACCCGTGGCGAACGTGCGGGTGGAGCTCGTGCACACCGGCGGCGGCGCCCCGGCCAGCTCGCGGACCGACAGCACGGGCGCGTTCCGCTTCGATCCGCGGCCGCCGGGGACGGTGATCCTGCGGGTGAGGCACCCATCGTACACGCCCATCGACTCGCTCTCCGTGGCCGTGGCCAAGGACGAGCGCGTGGAGATCGAGCTGCGCCTGGGCCACTCGCCCATCCTGCTGGAGCCGATCATCGTCCGCGCCCGCGCCGACGAAGGGGTCGCCGGGTTCCGCGACCGCATGGCGCGGGGCGGGTTCGGGCGGTTCCTGGGGCGCAAGGATCTGGAGCGGCGCGGCACCTCGCGGGCGAGCGACCTCCTGCGCATGATACCGGGGGTGCGCATCGAGCAGGGCGCGCCGGGATCGGCGCTCGTTGTGATGCGCGGAGGCTCGGGGCAGTGCCTCCCCGACATCTACATCGACGGGATGCGCATGCGGCAGCTCCGCGAGAGCAGCGTGGACGCCTTCGTGAACGTTCCGTCGCTGGAAGGGGTGGAGGTCTACACCAGCTCGGCCCAGGTGCCCAACGTCTTCGTGAGCTCGTTCAACAGTTGCGGGGTGGTGGCGTTCTGGACCAAGCCCGCGCCCACCGGCAAGTGGAGCTGGCGGAAGATGGCGATCGGGGTGGGGGTGTTTCTGCTGCTGGCGGTGGTTTCGTCGCGGTGAGGGTGCGTGAGTGCGTGAGTGCGTGAGTGCGTTGGCGGGCGCGATTCGTAGGTTCGAGTTGCGCCCGCGGCACGATGCGCGGCATCTTGGGGCACCCGCCTTCCGCTGAATCCCGCACTCCTCCGCGATGTCCTCGAGCTCCTACCTCCACCGCGTGCTGCGCGGCGTCGCGGCGCATCCCTGGCGCACGCTGCTGGTGCTGCTGGTGGCGGTGGCGCCGCTGGCCGCGGCGGCGGGGGCGCTGCGTCCGGACAACAGCCTCGCCGTCTGGTTCGTGCGCGATGACCCGGCGCTGCGAGGGTATCGCGATTTCGTGCGCCGCTTCGGCAACGACGAGGTGGTCGCCGTCGCCTACCGCGCTCCGGGCGATGCGCTCGCGGCGGAGGAGCGCGCGGTGCAGCGACGCGCCGCCGATGCGCTGCGCCGGGTGGAGGGAGTGGACCAGGTGCTCTCCCCGGGCGCGCTGGCGGACACGATCGGGACGAGCGAAGGTGCCCGGGCCTACCTGCAGCGCGCGGGGCTGATCTCGCGGGATGGGCGGACGGTGGTGCTCCTGGCGCGCATCTCGGCGCGGCCGGACATCGACGCCGTGCGCGGGCGGATCATGGACGAGATCCGCACGGGCGCCATCCGCACGCTGGGCGCGGAGCGGGCGCCGCACTACGCGGGGATCGGCGTGGTGTACGACGCGCTCAACCGGCAGACGATTCGCGACAGCGGCATCTACCTGGGGATCGCGTTCGTGGTGATGGCGGTCCTCCTCTGGCTGGCGCTGCGGCGGTGGATGGCCGTCGCCATCGCCATCGTGCCGCCGGTGATCGTCTCCGTGATGACGATGGGGCTCTTCACCCTCACGGGGCGCCCCTTTACGCAGGTCACCTCCATCCTCCCCATGCTCGTGCTGGTGATCGGGCTCTCCGATGCCATCCACCTGATCTCCCACTACTACACGGAACGGCGCGCCCTCGCGCCCGGCGAGCCACGGCGCGAGATGGTTGCGCGCGCGTCGGCGTGGGTGGCACTCCCCAACCTCTTCACCGCGCTGACCACTGCGGCGGGGTTCCTGGCGCTGGCCAACTCGCGCATGCCTGCCATCCGCGACCTCGGCCTCGCGGCGGCCGTGGCGATGATGATCGGGTGGGTGCTGACGCTGCTGGTGGGCACCGCCGCGCTGGCGATCTGGGACCTGAAGCCGCCGCCGGAGCGGGTGTCTGGCGGCGCGATTGACCGCACGCTGGCGGCGCTTTCGAAAGCGCTCCCGCGCTGGCGCTGGCAGGTGCTCGCGGGCGTCTCGGCGGTGACGACGTTCCTGCTGGTGGGCTCGGCGCGCGTGCGGGCGGACACCTTTACGCTCGAGCTCCTCCCCGCCGGCCACGCCGCGCGCACGGACAGCCGCTGGATCGAGCAGAATTCCGGCTTCTACACGCCGCTGGAGTTCGTCGTGCGGCCGGCGGCGGGCAGTGCGGTGCTGGATACCGCGGTGCTGCGCCGCCTGCGCGAGTGGCAGCGGCGCGTGGAGCGGCGGCCGGACGTGGCGCGCACCTTTGGCGTTCGCGAGCTGGCGGCCGCGCGCCGCATCGCGCCGGGCGGCGGGTACCTGACCGATGACGGCAAGGAGGCGCGCATCACCGCCTTCGTGCCGATGACGAGCACGCGCCGCATCGCTCGTACGCTGCACGCGCTGGAGGCCGAGGGCCGCAACACGCTCGGCGGCGCGGCGACGCTGCACGCATCGGGGTACCTGCCGCTCTACTTGCGCATCGTCGATTACGTGGTGAGCGGCACGGTGTGGGGGCTCGGGATCTCCACCGTGATCGTCTTCGCGATGGTGGGGGTGCTACTGCGCTCCCTGCCGCTCACGCTGGCGTCGATCCCGACCAACCTCTTCCCGGTCGCGCTGGTGTTCGGGATGATGGGTTGGACGGGGATCCCGCTCGACATCGCCACCGCCACCATCGGCGCCATCGTGCTGGGGATCTCGGTGGATGACACGATCCACTTCCTCTTCCGCTACCGCGAAACGCGCGCGGAGGGTGCGTCGCGCGAGGAGGCGGTGGGGAGCACGTATCGCGAGACGGGGCGCGCGGTCGTGTACGCGTCGCTGGTGCTGGCCCTCGGGTTCGCGGTGCTCGCCACCTCCGCTTCGCGCTCGATCGCGTCGTTCGGGATCGTGGCGTCGGTCTCCATCGTGGGCGCGGCGCTGGCCGACCTCTTCCTCCTCCCCGCCCTCCTCCTGCTGGGCCGCGACCGCCCCGCCACCGTTCGATGACACACGACCTTCGCATCGAAGAAACCGCCGCGGACGACCCCGCATTCGCCGTCGTCCGCGAGCGCGTCGGCTATCCGCTCGCCGACGAGCCGGTCCCCGCCGGCGCGCGCTGCCTGATCGCGTATGTCGGCGGCGATCCGGCTGCACGCTGCGCCGTCACGACCGCGGATGGGCTGCATGGCGCACCCGGACGCACCGGGATGATCGGCCACTACGAGGCCGTCGATCGCGCGCCGGGTGTCGCGATCCTGGCGGAGGCGCTCCGCAGCCTGCCGGACGTGGACCGCGTGCTCGGTCCGATCAACGGGAGCACGTGGGCACGCTACCGCCTCGCGCTCCCCGGCGATGCGCCGCCCTTTCTATCGGAGCCCGCGAACCCGGCGGAGTACGTGGACGACTTCACGCCGGCCGGATTCTACGTGGCGGCGTGGTACGAGAGCGCGCGCGTAACCGACCTTGCCACGCCCGACCCGCGCGCGGCGTCCGCGCCGGAGCGCTTGCGCGCGCGAGGCGTCACCGTGCGCGCACTGCGCTCGGACCGTTTCGACGAGGAGCTTGAGGCGCTCTACGCGCTCACCGTCGAAGCATTCGCGGAGAACCTGTACTACTCGCCGGTCTCCTTCGCCGAGTTCCGCGCACGCTACACACCGCTGCGCCCCCTGCTCGATCCCGAGCTGGTGCGGCTGGCCGAGGACGCAGAGGGCCGGCTGCTGGGCTACGTCTTCGCCTTCCCCGATCTGCTCACCATGTCCGCAGGGCGGCCCACGAGGGTCGTCCTCAAGACGCTGGCGTCCGCACAGGGTGCGCGCGGGCTGGGTCTCGGCACCTTTCTCGGCGACGAGATCCGGCGGCTGGCGCACGAGCGGGGGTACACGGAGGTGATCCACGCGCTGATGCACGTGGGGAACGCCTCCGTCGGCATTTCGCGCCATACGGCTGACGTGTTCCGCCGGTACGCGCTGTACGAGTGGACCCCGTGAACATCGCCGCGCGGCTAGCGGGGCGTGCGGCGCTCCATCCCGGCCGCGCCGCTATCGTGGACAAGACGGGGCGCCGCCTCACCTTCGGCGAGCTGGACCGCCGGGTGCGCGCCCTGGGCGCCGGCCTGGCGAGACGCGGCCTCGGCCCCGGCGACTCGGTACTCCTCTTCGTCCCGCTCTCTATCGACCTCTACGTGGCGCTCCTGGCGACGCTTCACTGCGGCGCCACCGCTGTCTTCGTCGATGCGTGGGCGGACCGCCGCCGGCTGGACGCGGCCGTGCGGGTGGCGTCGCCAAAGATGTTCATCGGCACCCCCAAGGCGCAGCTGCTGAGGCTGCTGAGCCCCGCCATCCGCCGCATTCCCGTGCACCTGACGGCGGGGACGCGCCTGCTGTCGCTACGCCGCCACGAGAGCGCCACCCCGACCGATCCCGCGAGCGTCGCCGACGACGCGCCCGCGCTGGTGACCTTTACGACGGGGAGCACGGGCACGCCCAAGGCGGCGGCGCGGTCGCACAGCTTCCTCTGGGCGCAGCACCTCGCGCTCGTGCACCACCTGCGCCCGCACAAAGACGACGTGGACATGCCCACGCTCCCGGTCTTCGTGCTCAACAACCTGGCGAGCGGCATCCCCAGCGTCCTCCCCGACTTCGACCCGCGCCGCCCGGCCGACATCGACCCCGCGCGCATCCACCGGCAGATGGTGGCGGAAGGGGTGACCACAAGCAGCGGCTCGCCCGCGTTCTACGAGCGCCTCGCCCGCTGGTGTGCGGATACCGGCGCGCGCATCCCGCTGCGCGCCCTCTTCACCGGTGGCGCGCCCGTGCTCCCCCCGCTCGCGCGCCTCCTCGCCACCATCGCGGACGGCGCGGTCGGCGTCGTTTACGGCAGCAGCGAGGCCGAGCCGATCTCCGGCATCGAGGCGCGCGACATGCTCGCGGCGATGGAAGGCCCGGCAGAGGGGATCTGCGTCGGGCGCCCCGTGCCGGAGGTGGAGGTCAAGATCCTCCGTCCCAACGACGGGGCGATCACGGAGCTAGCGGGGTGGGAGGTTGCGCGCGGCGAGACGGGCGAGGTGGCGGTTGCGGGCGCGCACGTGCTGGCGGGGTACCTCAACGATCCGGAAGCCGAGCTGCGCAACAAGATCCACGACGCCGGCCGCGTCTGGCACCGCACCGGCGACGCGGCCTGGCTGGACGACGATGGCCGCCTCTGGCTGATGGGCCGCATCGCCGAGCGCGTTCACCGCGACGGCCACGTGTGGTGGAGCGGCGCCGCCGAGGTCCGCGCGCTGCAGGTGGAGGGCGTCCGCCACGCCGCCTACCTCGGCATCGCGGACGCCGGGCACGGCCAGCGCGCGGTCCTCTGCGTCGAGACCGCCACCGGCACGCTGTCCGCAACGGATCGCGAGCGCCTCGCTGCCGCCCTCGCTCCGGTCCCGGTGGATGAGGTGCGCGCGTTCCGCACCATCCCCCGCGACCCGCGCCACGCATCGAAGACGGATACGGCGGCGTTGCGGGCGCTGCTGGGGTAGGCCCCCTCCCCCGCTCGTTCCTCGCGGCCCCTCCCCCAAAACTGCCTGGGGGAGGGGCGGTGGCGTGCATTCGCGCCCGGGTGCGTGGGGCGGCGCGGCGGAGGGCACGGGCAGCCACGTGGGGCGGCCCCTACGAGGTGTCGGTGAGCGTGGCGAAGATCCGGGTGGCGCGCGCGGTGGGCAGACACGCAGGTCTGCCCCTACCGGTATCGGCGTGCGAGGGAGAGGCGACGGAGCGGAGGCGGGCACGGGCGCGATAAATCGCGCCCCTACGGGATCGGTGCAGCGAGGGCTGCAGTTCTCCCCCTCACCCGCCCTGCGCCCCCGCAGGCGGGGGAGGGGGCCGGGGGGAGGGGGCACCCACCGCCGCCGCGATCAGCGGGCCGTGCAGTTTGCCGTTCTCGATGAAGATCTTGTTGGAATCATGCCCGCTCACCACCACGCCGGCCACGAAGACGCCGGGGACGTCCGTCTCCATGGTGGCGGGGTCGTGCACGGGGATGCCGGTGACCGCGTCGATGGTGACGCCGAGGGTGCGCAGGAGGCGCGGGTCGGGCTCGTAGCCGGTCATCGCGAGCACCCAGTCGTTCGGCAGAATGGTGCGCTCGCCCGTCTCCAGGCTCTCGGCGACGACGGCGTCGGGGCGGATCTCGATCAGGCGGTGGCGCCAGAGGGCGGGGATCGATCCCTCGATGATCCGGTTCTCGATGTCGGGGCGCACCCACGGCTTCACGCCGCGGTCGATCCCGTCGAAGATGTGCACCAGCGTCACCCGCGCCCCCTCGCGCCAGCAGAGCAGCGCCGCGTCGCTGGACGAGTTGCCGCCGCCGACCACCACCACGTCCTGGTTCCAGTACGGGTAGGGCTCGTCGAAGTAGTACTTCACCTTGGGGAGGTCGGCGCCGGGGATCTCCAGGCGGCGCGGGCTGTCGTAGTAGCCGGTCGCGACCACCACGTTGCGCGCGCGGTGGAGGCGCTCGCCGCCGCGCCCGACGGTGCGCAGCACGAAGCCGCCGCCGTCGCGCGTCACGTTGAGGACGTCCTCGTACTGGCGCACGTCCAGGCGGTAGAATTCGGCCACCTTACGGTAGTAGCGCAGCGCCTCGCGGCGCGAAGGCTTGTCGCCCGAGGTGGTGAAGGGGATACCGCCGATCTCCAGCTTCTCCGGGCCGCTGAAATAGGTGACGTAGGTGGGATGGTCCAGCATCGCCTGCGTGATGGCCCCGCGGTCGAAGTGGACGCAGCTCAGCCCCGCCTGCCGCGCCGCCACCCCCACCGCCAGCCCGCACGGCCCCGCGCCGATCACCGCTATGTCGAGCTCATCCGGCTGGATGTTCATCGCTTCCCTCGATTCACAACATGTCTCACCGTTGAGCCGTGACGGCCGCCGCGCCCGCCGCCTCAAGAGCCTGCGCGAAGTCCGCGATCAGGTCCTCCGGGTCCTCGATGCCGAGCGATACGCGCACGAAGCCGTCGCGAATCCCGTTGGCGGCGCGGTCGTCCTCGGTCATCGCGGCGTGCGACGTGTGGCGTGGCTCGGAGACCAGCGTCTCCACGCCGCCCAGCGAGGGGGCCAGCTTGGCCAGCCGCAGCGCACGCACGAAGCGGGTCGCCGCCTCTCCCCCGCCCTCGACCTCGATCCCCAGCATCCCGCCGAAGCCGTCCAGCACCCGCGCCGCGAGGTCGTGGTCAGCGTGCGAGGCGAGGCCGGGGTAGTGGACCCGCGCGATCCCGGGCTCGGCCTCGGCCCAGCGCGCGATGGCCATCCCGTTGGAGTTGTGGCGCTCCATGCGCAGGGCGAGCGTCTTGATCCCGCGCTCAAGGAGCCAGCAGGCGTGCGGATCGAGCAGCGGACCCCACACCCGCGCGCGCTCCCGCACCGCCGCGATGCGCGCATCGGAGCCCACCAGCACGCCCGCGGTGACGTCGCTGTGGCCGCCCAGGTACTTGGTGGCGCTGTGCATCACCAGGTCCACCCCGTGCTCCAGCGGGCGCAGGTTGATGGGTGACGCAAAGGTGGCATCGACGATCACCGCCGCGCCGCGCTCATGGGCCGCGTCGCTGATGGCGCGCAGATCGAGGACGCGCAGGAGCGGATTCGAGGGCGACTCCCCCAGCACGACGCGCGTCTCGGGGCGGAAGGCGCGCTCCCATCCCGCCTGCGTGAGGTCCACAAAGGTCGTGGTGATGCCCAGGCGCGACAGCTCGCGCTCCAGCAGCACGCGGGTGCCGCCGTAGATGGCGTGCGTCGCCACCACGTGGTCTCCGGCCTGTAGGCAGGAGAGGAGGGCGCACGCCATCGCCGCCATTCCGCTCGCCAGCGGAATCGCGTCATCGCCGCCGTCCAGCGCGGCGAGCCGCTCCGCGAGCGCCAGGTGGTTGGGCCCGTTCCCGTAGCGCGTGTACAGCACCTCCCCGCCCAACGACGGATCGCCGAAGAACGTGGTGCTCGGGACGATGGGGTTCACCACCGGCGCCCCTTCCCGGGCCGGCGGCTCGCCGGCGTGCACCGCGCGCGTGGATGGACCGGTCATGAGAGTGCGTTAGTGCGTTAGTGCGTTAGTGCGTTAGTGCGTTAGTGCGTTAGTGCGTTAGTGCGCCCGTAGGGGCAGCCCCACGTGGCTGCCCGTGCTCGCCCCCGCCCCGCCGCCCGCCACTGCGCACCGACACACGCGTCCGCCCCTCCCCCAGCAGGTGGGGGGAGGGGCAGCGAGGAACGAGCGGGGAGGGGGCCCTCACCCCTCCTCCTCCAGCAGCGCCGACAGCGGCGAAACCGTCCCATCCGGGTGCCGCACGATCACCCGCTGCAAGGCGAAGCCGGTGAACGTCGCCGCGATGGCCTCCTCGGCCAGGCCGGTCTCCTCCACCAGCTCGCCGGCGGTGGCGCGGCCGCGGCGGGCGAGGGCGTCCCAGGTCACGCGGTGCACCGGGTTCGCGCCGCCCAGCAGGTGCACGTAGCCGGCATCGTCCTCCGCCACCAGCAGGAGGTCGTGGCGCTCGAGGACGGCCTCGATCGCCTCCACGTGGTGCTCCTGGACGCCGCGGACCACGAAGTACGCCTCGGCCGGACGCTCCTCCCCCAGGAAGCGGAGGAGGAGCTTGGCGACGATCTCGTCCGCGCAGGAGTAGTCCAGGATGCGGACCTGCGAGAAGTCGAGGATCGAGAGGCAGAGCGACGGGCCAGCCTCCATCTCGGCGAGCTGGCTCTCCACGCCGGTGCGGATGGCCCGGCCGGTGGGCCGGGTCACCAGGTTGCTGAAGAGCGACGTCACCGAGCGGCGCGGCGCAAAGGGGTGCGGCTGCATGCGGAGAGCCTGCGGCCCCACCCTCAAGCCT
>DASVTZ010000110.1 GCA_036387335.1 Longimicrobium sp. | reverse complement strand
GGTCGCGCTCCCCTGCCTGCCCAGCGTGCTGCTGGAGCGGGGACGCGAAGTACGGCGTAGGCTCCGAGAGCCACCCCGAAAGCGGACGATGCAACTCCTTGAAATCAAGAAGTTTAAGGCCTTAAGTTAACGCCTATGGGGCTGAAGCCCCCGGCTGGAACCACGCGAAGACGGCTGAAGCCGTCTCGTGCGCCGCCAGATGAGGTGCGTAGCCATGGTCCCGGCGCGATGGAATCGCCCCCTTCCGGATCTGAGCATCGTGACACGGAGTTCTCCCCCTCCCCCGCCCTGCGCCCCCGCAGGCGGGGGAGGGGGCCGGGGGGAGGGGGCCCTCCACGCACCCCAAGCCCCCTCTCCCGATAACAGAGGGCGGAGCCCTCTGTTATCGGGAGAGGGGGCAGGCGAGTGTAACGAGCCGGGGGTGAGGGCCCCTCTCCCCACGCACTTCCCTTTCCCGGAGCCTTCCCATGCAACGCTGCACCCACACGGACCAGATCCGCGACGTGAGCCCCAACAGCAAGGGGTGCGAGGAGTGCCTGAAGATCGGGAGCGGGTGGGTTCACCTGCGGCTGTGCCTCTCGTGCGGGCACGTGGGGTGCTGCGACTCGTCGCCCAACCGCCACGCCACGAAGCACTTCCACGTGACGACACACCCCATCGTGCAGAGCATCGAGCCGGGGGAGAGCTGGCGCTGGTGCTACGCCGACGAGGTGGAAGTGGTGTAGGGAGGGCGGGGCGCATTTTTCTTCAAGACCGGTGGAAGGCGGAGTGACAAATTGCACGCCGGTTCTTGCGCGCCCCTCCTTCCGTCCGATGCCGATGATCGACGCCGCCCCCCGTAACACACCGCCGTCAGCGGATGGCGATGGCCGCGCCGCGCCTTACGTGTCGCGTGCCCGCGCTTACCTGGATGAGCACTGGATCCGCAACGTGCCGCTGGACGAGCTCGCCGGCGTGGCCGGGGTGAGCAAGTTCCACCTCGCGCGCCGCTTCACCGAGGCCGTGGGGATTCCGCCGCACACCTACCAGAACCGGGTGCGCGTCGACCGCGCCATGGAGATGCTGCGCGACGGCACCTCGGTGCAGGACGCCGCCGTGCGCACCGGCTTTTCCGACGCCAGCCACCTATGCCGCCACTTCAAGCGTTTCACCGGCACCACGCCCGGACGCTACGCGCGTGAGCGGCCGGGCCTCGTCGCGGCCGCGGTGTAGAGAGGGCGGCGCCGGGCATCCGCTGAGGCGGTAGCAGCGGCGAAAGCGGCTGTGGATAAAGATCTTGCTCCGCATGGGGCAGGTGGAGCGGCGGCGCCGGAACGGGTGCGGGAGGGTGCGGCGACACGCCGTCACCCTCCCGCACCTTCGCCCATACAGCGCCCGGAGTAAACGTCAGTTTCACGCCATACAATTGGCCGCCAATTTGCGGGCCGCCCCGGTACGGCGGCGCTCCGTAGGCGTCGGAACGGTCTACTCTGCAGAGGTGCGCGGTGGCGAGCAAGGTGCTGGAAGAACAGGTGCGGGTGTGGCGCCCCGCGGTTCTCCCGGGGGTGGAGGTCATGCGGGTGGACGGCAGCCACCGCCTCTGGCGCTGGTACCACGAAGTGTATGCCCTGACTACGGTTTACCGTGGAACGGGTGAGTACCGCTACCGTCAGGAGACGCACCCCGTGCGCCCCGGCGACACGCTGATGATGGAGCCCGGCGAGGTCCACGCAGACCGCCGGGTAGACGGGCCGGCCTCCTTCCGCGTGCTGTTCGTGGCCCCCGAGGTGCTCGCGCGCTACCGTGGCGGGAGCGTGGAGCCGGTGCATCTGCGTCCCGCCTGTACCTCCGATGCCACACTTTTCCGCGCCATCACCGCCCTGCACGCGGCGCTCGACCGCGATGCTTCGGTGCTGGAGGCGCAGTGCCGGCTGGCGCTGGTGCTGGACGAGGTGCTGCGCCGCTTCGTGGAGCCCGCCCCCCGCCCGGCCCCCGCCGATCCGAGCTCGGCCGCCCTCCTCCGCGCGCGCGACCTGCTGCACGAGTCGCCCGGGCGAGCGGTGTCGCTGGACGACCTGGCGGCGGCGGCGGGGCTGAGCAAGTTCCACCTGCTGCGTGCCTTCGCCAAGCGCTTCGGGGTCCCGCCGCACACGTACCACACGCAGCTTCGCATCGCCACGGCCCGCTCCCTTCTCGCCAATGGCGTCTCCATCAGCCGCGCCGCGCTGGAGGCCGGCTTTGCGGACCAGAGCCACCTGACGCGCTACTTCGCGCGCAACGTGGGCGTCACGCCCGGCGCGTACGTCCGCAACACCCGCGGCGCGCCCGAGTGGAGCGACGACACCTGGTCCGAGCACGACACCGAGCTCGCGACCGTCTGACCTGAACCGCAGTCCCAACACAACGGAGGCCCGGAGAGACCATCTCTCCGGGCCTCTGCGTCGTTTTGCCTCACGCGGAGACGCGGACACGCAGAGAGAACTTCGCGTGCTCTCTCTGCGTCTCCGCGCCTCCGCGCGAGCCCCCTGCTGTTCTGATTTTCGGCCGGAGAGATCCACTCGCGGACGGGCGGCGTAGCTATCTGGAAGGGAACGTTGAACGGCGCTCAGCCCGGCCGTCAGCCACCCGTCTGGAAGGCAACGCAGGACCCGGCACCGGAGCGCTTGGCTCCGCCGGAATCAACAACCAGCAGGGAGGGACCCCCATGAGGATGTCGTTCTCGGCCCGACGCGGAGCCGCGGCGCTGCTGTTCGCGGCAGCGTCCGTGGCCACGGTGGCCGGAGTAAGGCAGGTGGTGGGATCGGACCACCAGGACACACCCGAAGTAGAGCTCAGCCCCCGGCTGGACATCAACGACGTGTACGTGTTCCCCGGCAGCACCACGGACCGCGTGGCCCTGGTGATGACCACGCAGTCGCCCATCACGCCGGCCGGCACGTCGGCCGCGCGCTTCGACCCGAACGCGCTGTACCAGATCAAGATCGACAACACCGGCGACGCCATCGAGGACCTGGTCATCCAGTTCCAGTTCGACGACGCGGCGACCGGGGGCGGGCAGCAGGTGGGGATGTTCGGGCCGGTGGTGCCGACGACGAAGGGAATGCTGAACCGGGTGGCCAAGAGCACGCCGGACATCGTGGGCGCTATGGGCGGCACCCTCACCAGCGGCACGGGCGCCACGCAGGTGCAGCTCTTCACGGGGCCGCGCGACGATCCGTTCTACATCGACCTCGAGCAGTTCTTCCGCATCCTTCCGGACCGCCGCCCGTCGCGCGGGCCGGCGTCGACGATCACCAAGTCCGCCAACGCGTTCCGGCCGGCCTCCATCGCCAACCCGGGCCCGTTCGACGCGACCCGCGGCCCCGCGGTGGACTTCCTGGCGCCCTTCAACTCGATGGCCATCGTGGTGGAGCTGCCGGAGTCGGCGCTTCGCAGCGCCACGGGTGGCAACAACATCGGCGTGTGGGCGACCGTCAGCCGCTGATCCTACGACGAAACGGATAAAGGAGATCGAGAGATGAAGATGCGCTTCGCAGCCATTGCCGTGCTCGCCGCCGCCGCCCTCGTGGGGGCATGCGACGACGAAGACACGCGCACCATTACCGACGTGGTCACCGTGACCGTCCGCGACACCGTCCGGATCGGCAACACCACCACGACGTTCGACCAGATCGAGTACCTCGCCAACCCGCTGGTGAGCGAGGTGTTCGTGGAGAAGCGGGAGCACCCGCACTACAACAACATCATCCCGTCCGAGAGCCGCGCGGAGTTCCGCGACGACCTGGTGTCGTTCATGACGACGGTGGCCGGGCGCGACGCCGCCTACGCCGGCGCCGTGGCCGACGCCCTCCTCCCCGACATGCTGGTGGTGCGGATGGACCGCGCGCCCGGCGTGACCTCCGCCAACGTGGCGACCGCGGCCACGGTGGGGTGGCTCACCCACGCGCTGGACCCCGCCAACGGCTACGGCGGCCGCAAGCTGGACGGCGACGACGCGGTGGACAAGGGGCTGAGCGTGATCTTTGGCAACGCCCTGGGCAACAACGCCAACAACAGCCCCGGGCTGGTGACGGACAACGTGCCGGACACGAAGGCGGACCTTACCACCTTCCCGTACGTGGCCGCGCCCAACCCCTGATGGAAGGAGCGCCGGGCCGCCGCCTAGAAGGCCGACGCGACCCCCGTGCTCCATCATCGCGCCTCGGCACGGGCACGGATGACGGCGGCGGCTCCGGCGCGCCCCACCACGTTCAAACATGGCAAGAGGAGGGAGTGAATAGATGAAGCTTACATGGAGGTCCGCCGCGATGGCGGCGCTGCTCGCGGCCCCGGCGGGGCAGGCGGGGGCGCAGGAGATGGGAACGCCGCGGGCCAGCCGCTTCGACCTGGGCGTGTACGCGGGCGGCTCGGCGACGAGCCGGTGGTACGAGAGCAGGACGATCGTTCTGAACGGCACGGACACGCCGACGGAGAACGACGACCGCCAGGTGTTCAAGCCCGGCTACGCGCCCGCGTTCGGCGCGCACGCCACCTTTTGGGCCACGCCGATGTTCGGCCTGCGCCTGCACGGCGCCTACGTACCGATGCGGGTGCCGTCGCTGAGCGATGGGTTCTTCGACATCTTCAACGAAGCGGGCAACCGGCAGGCGTACGCGCTCAACAGCTACTTCTACGACGTGAACCTGGCCGCGCGGCCGTTCATCCGCAGCGGCAACTGGTACCGCTCCGTCTACCTGTTCGCGGGCGGCGGCGGCCTGACGGTGGATCTGGCCGGCGAGGACCGTCCCGGGTGCGAGCCGGGGACGCTGCTGCAGGCGGCCTGCCTGAGCTACGAGCCGGACAACGCCACCGTGGGCCAGGGCACCGCGGGCGCGGGGATCGACCTCCTGCGCTTCTCGGAGATGCTGGGCGTCTTCGGCGAGATCGCGGCGCACGTCTACGACTCGCCGGTGCACGTGGGTGACGGCTTCATCGGCCCCATCACCCGGCCGACGGGGAGCACGGTTCGCATCGCCGACGACCGCACCGCCGTGACCACGCGCGTGGTGATCGGCCTCAAGGCGATGTTCGGCAACCAGCTCGAGGCCCCGATGATGGTGCCGCCCCCGACGGTTCCTCCGGTGGCGCCGATGCCTGAGCCGCCGGTGGTGCAGCCGATGCCGCCCATGACCGAGGAGCCGCCGATTCAGGTGTGCGTGGTGCAGGACGGCAACCTGACGAACGTGTCGGTGCAGTACAACCCGACCACGGGCGACACCACGGTCAACGGGCAGCCGTTCGCGACGGCCCATCCGACGGGTGCGCAGTACGCGGCCAACGCGCCGTGGTACATCGAGAACCAGCCGCTGGTGTTCCAGCGCCGCCGACTGGTCAAGTACGGCCTGCCGCGCGTGCTCGGCGTGACCGAGGTTACGCGGGTGGGCGAGTACATGGGCGTACCGCTCTTTGCCGAGCCCGGTCAGACGCGTCCCGACGTGGTGTACGTCCCGGTGCGTCCCGGCTGCGAGTTCCAGCCGTACCAGTCCGACGTCAAGACGGGCAGCGTCCGCGGCGAGTAGCACCGCGGTGATGGATTTGGGCCCGGGCGCGGCGAGGTGCCGCGTCCGCGCAGGACGATGGAAAGGCGGTCCGTCTCACGATGCCGTGGGGCGGGCCGCGCACCGAAACACGGCGGCGGGGTCCGTCGCGCCCCCGGCAAGGTGATGCAATCGATGAAGACCAGGACCACAGCAGCCGCGATCCTCGTGGCCGGCGCCGCAGCCGGGGGACTCTTCGTCCTCCGGGGAACGCGCGACGCCAGGGCCGCGCCCGTCGCCGCCGAGTCGCTGGCGGCCGAAGGGGAGATCCGCGAAAAGGACATCGCCCTCTTCGAAATGCTGGCGAAGCAGGACCCGTTCAGCGCGCTGGACCGCGCCCGCCTCGCCTCGCTCTACCTGCAGCGCAGCCGCAGTACCGGCGACTTCCAGGACGTCCTGCGCGCCGAGGCCGTGGCCCGCGAGTCGATCGCCCTGCGCGAGGGCCGCAACGCCTCCGCGCGCGTCGCCCTCGCGTCCAGCCTCCTGGCGCAGCACCGCTTCGGGGAAGCGCGCGACATCGCCGCCGCGCTGGTGGCCGAGGAGCCGCTGCGCCCCTCGTACCGCTCCCTGCTCGGCGAGGTGCAGATGGAGCTGGGCGACTACGACGCGTCCATCGCCACGTTCGACACGCTCGCGCTGACCCGTAAGACGCTGGCGGTCGCCCCCCGCGCGGCGCGCCTGGAGGAGATCCGCGGCCGCACGCACGAGGCGAGGAAGCTGCTGGCCCAGGCGGCGCACGACGCCCTCGTACGCGGCGACCTGCCGCGCGAGCAGATGGCGTGGTTCCAGATGCGCCGCGGCGACCTGGAGCTGCGCGACGGCAAGCTGCGCCAGGCGGAGCGCGCGTATCGCGCCGGCCTGGCCATCAACCCCGAAGATCACCGCATCCTCGCCGGCCTGGCGCGGGTGGAGGTGGCGCGCGGCCGGCATTCGCGCGCGCTGGCGCTGGACGAGCGCTCCATCGCGCAGGTGCTCGATCCCATGATCCTCGCCGAGATGAGCGAGATCGCGCTCGCCATGCGCGATTCGGTGCGGGCCCGCGAGTACGCGCGCGTCGCCGCCGTGGCCGCGAGCCAGCAGAGCGGCTCCATGCACCGCGCGTGGAGCCTCTTTCAGCTCGACCACGGCGGCGACCCCGCGCCCATCGCCGCCTCGGCCGCCGCCGACCTGCGCACCCGCCGCGACGTGTACGGCTACGACTTGCTCGCGTGGGCGCTGTACCGCCAGGGCCGCTTCCCGGAAGCGCGCCGCGCCATGGCCGGCGCGCTGCGCATGGGCACGCGCGACGCATCGCTCCTCTTCCACGCCGGGATGATCGAGCGCGCGCTGGGGAACGACGCCGCCGCGAGCCGCTACCTGAAGCAGGCGCTGGAGATCCACCCCGGCTTCCACCCGCGCCACCCCGCCACGGCGCGCGCCGTCCTCGACTCCATCGGAGGGTAAACGGGCGATGTCCGAGCTCCTGGTCTTCTTTCGCCTGGGATTCCGCCACATCACCGATCTGGCGGCGATGGACCACATCCTCTTCCTGCTGGTCTTGGCCGCCGTGTACCACCGGCGTGACTGGCGGCAGCTGCTGTGGGTGATCTCCGCCTTCACCGTGGGCCACTCGATCACGCTGGCGCTGGCCGTCACGGGCGCGCTGAACCTGCCCACCAACCTGATCGAGTTCCTGATCCCGGTGACCATTGTCGCCACCGCGATCGAGAACATCGTGGTGGCCAACCGGGAGCGCGCACCCTGGGCCAACCGCTACCGCCCGGTTTTCGCCGGCGTATTCGGGCTGGTGCACGGGGCGGGGTTCGCCAACTACCTGCGCGAGCTCTTCGTGGACCACATCGCCGTGCCGCTGCTGGGCTTCAACCTGGGGATCGAGGCGGGGCAGCTCGTGGTGCTCGCGATCGCCGCGGCCGGCTTCGCGCTGCTGGACCGCGGATTCGCGCTGGCGCGGCAGCCGGGCTCGTTCTCGCCGCAGCGGATGCGTGTGGTGCTGGTCTCCGGCGTGGTGGCCGTGTTCGCGACGGTGTGGGCCTTCGAGCGGAGCCCCTGGTAAGATGCCGCTTCGGTGGATGCGGCGGGGACGCGCCCTGGCGGCGCTCTGCGCGGTGGCGCTGCTGGGCGCCGCCCGCCCCGCCGCGCACCCCATCCACACCACCCTCGCCGTGGTCACGCACCTCCCCGCCGAGCGCGCGGTGACGGTGAACGTGCGCGTCTTTGCGGACGACCTCGCGCGGGGTGTCGCGGGCCATCCAAATCCGCCCTCGCGCGCGGCCGAGGACCCGACTGCGCGCTACGTGGCCTCATCGTTCGCGCTGTGGAATCCGGACGGGACGCGCGTGCCGCTGCGCTGGTGCGGCAGCCGTCCGCAGGGTGGCGTGGTGTGGGCGTGCCTTCGCGGCCCGATGCCGGGCGGCCTGCGCGGCGCACGCGTCCTGAGCACGCTCCAGTTCTCGCTCTACCACGACCAGGTGAACGTGGTGCAGGCAGGCACGGCGGCGAGCCGCAAAACGATGATGTTCGTCCCCGGCGACCGCCCCAAGCCGATCCCGTAAGTGCCCGCGCGCTCCCGCCGGCCGCCGCGCGATCTGCGCCTTGCTCGCCTCCCGCTGCTGCTGGCGTACCTCCTGGTGCTGCTGGGCACTCCGATCGGTGAGGCGGGCTTCCTCTGGATGCACCTCGCGACCGCGCACTCCAGCCCTGTAAGCCCGGACGCGGCTTGGGAGCGCCCCATTGGCTTGCGGCTCCGCGAGGATGGGACGCTCGCGAGCACGCCCGCGCGCGAGCCGCCTCCTGCGCCCGCGCACGAGCACACCGCCGCGCACGCACACAAGCACAAGCACTCGACCCCGCACGAGCACGCGCATGCGGATGCGCGCGAGCACGCGGCCGAGCGCGAGCACGCGCATGTAAGCTCAGGCGAGCACGCGCACTCGTCCGAGCATCATGCGCGGATCGCGAGCGCGGACACCGAACCGGCGCCCCAATCCGTCGCGCCGGACCAGCCGCACGAGCACGGCGGCAGGGTCCACACGCACCGGCAGCATCCCGCTCCCGACGCGGAGTCGCTGCTCGATGCGCTCTCCAAATTCTATCTCGCCCCACCCACGATGTCCGTGCCCTCCACGAGCGCGGGCCCCCGCCAAGCACGTCAGGTTCCGCTGACGCCGCACCAGGTGGCCGCGCGGATCGATACGCCTCCCCCAAGACTGCCGGGCTGAAAAAACAGCTATAAGCTCCCGGAGCGCGACCGCGTTCCGGCTCAGCGTGGGATGCCCTTTTCGGCAGCCCGGTCTTCGTGCGCCCTCAAAACGGGCGGCGAGATCGAGGCTGGAGGCTCCCGTGCCCGGCAAACAAAACGGGGATCTCGTATGAATCGACCTACCATCGAAAAACGCGGCGCGCGATGGATGCGCCACGCACTGGTGACCGGCGCCCTCGCGTCCGGCGCCACGACGCTGCACGCGCAAACCGACCCGCCGCGGCGCGACACGGCGGCGGTGCTCGACACGCTGCTGGTCACCGGGCGCTTCGACAACCTGATCGGGATCGCGGCCACGGCATCGCAGGGGCGGGTGGGCGCCGTGGATCTGCGCTCGCGCCCAATCACCCGCGAGGGCGAGCTGCTGGAGACGGTGCCCGGGATGATCGTCACCCAGCACTCGGGCGAGGGGAAGGCGAACCAGTACTTCGTGCGCGGCTTCAACCTGGACCACGGCACCGACTTCCAGACGCGCGTGGAGGGGATGCCGGTGAACATGCCCACGCACGGCCACGGCCAGGGGTGGACGGACCTCAACTTCCTGGTTCCCGAGCTGGTGAGCCACCTCGACTACCACCTGGGCGTGTACCACGCCGAAGTGGGCGATTTCGGAAGCGCGGGCGGCGCGGAGTTCCACCTGGTGCGCAAACTGGAGCGCCCCTTTGTGACCCTCGGCGCGGGGCAGAACGGGCTGGCGCGCGCGGCGGCCGGGGCATCCACCCGCACCCTGGGCGGCGACCTGCTGGCCGGCGGCGAAGTGCGCAGCTACGACGGCCCGTGGGACCGTCCGCAGGGGATCCGCAAGCTGGCCGCGATGGCGCGCTACTCCGCGGACCGCGGCGCCTCGCGCTTCTCCCTGCTGGCGATGGCGTACCGCAACCGGTGGGACTCCAACGACCAGGTGCCCGTGCGCGCGGTGGACGGCGGCGCCATCGGCAGACTGGGGCAGGTGGACTCCACCGATGGCGGCCGCTCCGAGCGCTACAGCCTGTCCGGCTCCTGGCGCCGCGCCGGCGCGCGCACCGCCGAGGAGGTGCAGCTCTTCGGCATCTACTCCGACCTGGACCTGTATTCCAACTTCACCTACTTCCTGGACGATCCCGAGCGCGGCGACCAGTTCAACCAGAAAGATCGCCGCGTCGTGCTCGGCGGCCACGCGAAGCACGCGCGCAGCACGCGGGCGCTCGGCGCGGAGCACCGGCTGCTCGTAGGCGCGCAGACCCGCGCCGACCTCATCGGCGGGCTGGGGCTGTACCGCACGCAGGCGCAGCTCCGCCACGCCACCGTCCGTGAGGACCGCGTGCGCGAAACGGGCACGGGCATCTTCGCCGAGGCGGAATCGCGGTGGCGTCCCTGGCTGCGAAGCATCGTCGGCGTGCGCGGCGACGGCTACACCTTTCACGTGGACAGCGACCGGCCCGAGAACTCCGGCAACCGCCGCGCGGCGATCATCAGCCCCAAGGCGTCGCTCGTGATCGCCCCCTCCACGGCGGCGGAGCTGTACCTGAGCGGCGGCTTCGGCTTCCACAGCAACGACGCGCGCGGCACCACCATCACCATCGACCCCGCCACCGGTGAGCGTGCGGATCGCGTGGACCCGCTGGTGCGCTCCCGCGGCGCGGAACTCGGGCTGCGGATGGCGCCGGTGCGCGGCCTGCGCTCCACGCTGACGGTGTGGGCGCTGGAGCTGGACAGCGAGCTCCTCTTCGTGGGCGACGCGGGCGCCACCGAGCCGTCCGCCACCAGCCGGCGCGGCGGCGTGACGTGGGCCAACTTCTACCGCCCCATCCCCGCCCTCTCGCTGGACGCGGACGTCTCTTTCGCGCGTGCCCGCCTCGCCGGTGTGCCCACGGACGAGAACCGCATACCGGGCGCGCTGGAGCACGTCTTCGCGGGCGGAATCGCGTGGGCGCCGGAACGCGGTCCGTTCGGTGCGCTCCGCGTGCGACACTTCGGCGCCTACCCTCTGCTGGAGGACAATTCCGTGCGCGCCGATGCCGCCACGCTGGTCAACGCGGAAGCGGGCTGGCAGCTGGCGCGCGGCCTCCGCCTGGAGGCGACCATCCTCAACCTGCTGAACTCGCGCGCCTCGGACATCCAGTACTACTACCCCTCGCGGCTGCGCGGCGAGCCGACCGGGGGCGTGAGCGACGTCCACTTTCACCCCGTCGAGCCACGCCAGCTGCGCGCATCGCTGACGTGGAGCCCGTGACGGCATCCTGAACGGCTGGTCTCACGCAGAGGCGCAGAGACGCAGGAGAGAACCGCAACTGCATGGCTCACACAGAGACACAGAGCCACAGAGGAAGAACATCAAAGGTTTTCTCTGTGGCTTGCAGTTCCCTCTGTGTGCTCTGTGTGAGGCTGTTTCTGCTGTCTCTCCGCGTCTCTGCGCCTCTGCGTGAGATCATGATCGACCCGCTGGGGCCACGAGCAGTACAGAGCGGCGCTACCCGATACGCAGCACGAACTTACGCACACGGCACCGCTCCGGAGTGGACACGGTTGTTCCGGGTGTGCTCTCTAGATACCTTTGGGTGCCGCATCCACCGACACCCCGGAAACCGATGCTCCAGCGGACCCTCCTCAGCGCCGAGCCCGTGCGCCCCGCCCGTCCGGGGAGCACGGTGGAGAGCGCGTGCACCGTGAGCGCGCTCGTGAAGAGCAGCGACAAGGTGCTGCGCGAAGCCGCGGGCAACCTCTGGGTGCGCGGCGAGATCTCGGGGTGGAAGCGGTACGCCAGCGGGCACTGCTACTTCACCCTCAAGGACGACCGGGCGGAGATCCAGTGCGTCCTCTTCGCCGACGCGGCGCGCGCCCTACCCGCGCTGCCGGAGAACGGGATGGAGGTGTGCGTCTTCGGCCAGGTGGGGATCTACGCGAAGAAGGGCCAGTTCCAGTTCACCGTCCAGCGCCTGGCGACCACGGGAATGGAGGGGCTCTGGCAGCTCGCGTACGACCGGCTGGTGCGCACGCTGCGCCAGGAGGGGTTGCTGGACGAGAGCCGCAAGCGCCCGCTTCCCGCGGTGCCGGACCGCATCGGCATCGTGACCTCGGCGCAGAGCGCGGCGCTGCACGACATGCACCGCGCGCTGCGCCGCAAGGCGTGGTGGGTGACGGCGTACGTGTCGCACTGCTCGGTGGAGGGCGCGGGCGCGGCGCCGGAGATCGCGGCCGCCCTGCGCCGCTTCGGCGATGGGCCGGGGCAGACGCAGGTGGACGTGGTGATCGTGGCGCGCGGGGGCGGGAGCAAGGAGTCGCTCTGGGCCTACAACCTGGAGGAGGTGGCGCGCGCCATCGCCGCCTGCCCCTTCCCGGTGATCTCGGCCGTGGGGCACGAGACCGACCACACCATCGCGGACCTGGTGGCCGACGTGCGCGCCGCCACCCCCACCGCCGGCGCAGAGCGCGCGGTGCCGGAAGGGCGCGACATCATGGCCGCGCTGGACGACTTCCCCCGCGCCGCCTCGGTCCCCGTGCGCCGCCTGCTCCGCTCGCACGCGCAGGCCGTCGCCCGCACCGAGAGCGAAGTGCGCCGCGCGGGGCTGGGCCGCCTCCAGCTCCTCCGCACCCGCATCGACGGCGCCGAGGCGTACCTTGAAGCGCGCTCCCCGCGCCGCGTCCTGCAGCAGAGCGCCGAGCGCGTGGAGTGGCTGGAGAGCGACCTGCGCGCCTCCCTCACGCGCCGCGTGGAGGCCCTCCACCAGACCGTCGACGCATCGGCCGAGGCCCTCGAAGCGCGCCATCCGCGCGGCGCCGTCCACCGCGCGGGAGAAACTGTCGACCGCCTGGACGCGGAGTTGGGCGCCGGCCTCCTGCGCCGCATGGACGCACTGGGCCGCGACCTCGCCGCCGCCGCCGAAGCGCTGGAGGCCCGCAGCCCGCTCAAGGTCCTGGCCCGCGGCTACTCGCTCCTGAGCGACGAATCCACCGGCCGCGTCATCCGCGCCCCCGAAGACGCCGCCCCCGGCCAGCGCCTCCGCGCCCGCCTGGCGCGCGGCGAGCTGATCGTAAGGGTGGAATAACAGAAGTGCTAAGTGCTGAGTGCCAAGTGCTAAGTAACAGCACTTTAGCACTTAGGACTTAGCACTTAGCACTTAAGGAGTTTCCGTGCCCGAGATCGAGGAGTTCACCCTCACCCCGCCCGCCGGCGAGCCCCCGCGCCTGGGAACCGTCCTGCGGCGCCTGGAGCTGATCCGCCGCGAGATGGACCGCGACGACCTGGAGCTCGAGGACCACATGCGCCTCTATCGCGAGGGGTGCGAGCTGGTGATGGCCGCCCGCGGCATCCTGCAGCACGCCGCCGCCGAGATCGAAGTCCTCATGGGCGACGGCCCGCCGCCCTCCGAAGCATAGCTTACAAACAGACGAAGCCCGGCAGCCGCACTTCGGCCGCCGGGCTTCTTCGTGTCACCGTCATCCTAATTGGCTCACGCGGAGGCGCGGAGACGCAGAGAGAGAACTGCCACTGGACGGCTCTTTGTCCTTCTTCGCGTCTCCGCGTCTCCGCGTGAGGCCTTCCGTACTGTCTAGCCCAGGATCGCCAGCCTCCGCCCCGCCTCTTCCGTGCGCACCACTTCAGGCCACACCGGCCCCTCGTGGACGATGTGGCAGCCGAAGCTGCACGCGTAGTCCACCATCGTCCGCCAGCGGCTCTCCGGCGGCTCCGATGCGCGCACCGTCTTGGCCAGGCGCGCGGGGCCGTTGTGCGGGCAGCGCTCCGGAACGCGGAGGACGTCGTCCGCGCCCAGCTCCAGCGGCGGCGCGTCTTTGGGATAGGACAGGGTGCTTTCCATGGTCGTCGCTCTGGGTGGTGAGGCCCTTCCGCGATGTTAACGGTTAGGCGGGAAAGGGACGGTATAGCCGCACGTCGGAGCGGCTGAGTCTTGGCGGAAGGGCTCGGGCACCTCTCCGCGGCTCTCGTCGCGGACACCCTCGCATCCGTTGGAACGACTAACGGCGGGCGCGGCTCGCTCCGCACGCGCCGGAAACAGCACAGAAACCGCTTTCGGGGCTCTGAAAGACCCCGCTGCAGGCGTGCTTCGCTGCACGTCGCCATGCATACGATACGGAGGGCCGATGCGCAAGCGCACGACCGTTTTTCCTCCGCAACGCGCCGCGGCGGTGACTTCGTTACACGCGGCGTCCCAAAAGAGACGCGCGCCTACTCGCCGGGCAGGATCGCCCGGAACAGCCGGCGCCGGAACATCTGCATGTCCTCGTCGGGCTGCTTGGGAATGTAGGTGCGGTTGCTGAGGAGCACCACCCAGCTTCGCCCGCTCGGCTCGATCCAGAGCGATGTGCCGGTCGCACCCGTGTGGCCGAAGGCGAGGATGTCCTTGCACGTCGCGTGGTCGGGTACCACGCCCTCGCGGCAGTACACCTCCCATCCCAGCGCCCGCGTCCCCGCGCCGGGCTGCGGCACGACGAACTCGCGGACGGTGCGCTTCTGGAAGATGCGCACGTTTCCCAGCCGCCCCTCGTTGGCCATCATCGCGGCGAAGCGCGCCAGGTCGTGCGCCGTGCTGAACGCCCCCGCGTTCCCCGCCACCCCGTCCAGCCGCCGCCCCACCTCGTCGTAGGAGCCGCCGGTGTAGGGGCCGTCCATCTCCTCCAGGTGCAGCGTCGGCGCGCACTTCGCGCACGGCGTGGGCACGCCCATCCGGGTGGATGCCATCCCCAGCGGACCCCACACGCGGCGCTTGAGGTAGGCCGGCAGGGGCTCGTCCGCCGCGCGCTGGGCCACGATGAACAGGATGACGAAGCCGATGTCGGAGTACAGGACGTCCTCGCCGGGCTTCAGGGCGAGCGGGCGGGTGATGAGGTAGCGCCGCACGTCGCCCGGCACCTCGCTGGCGATGTCGCTCGCCCCCGCGCGCACCCCGCCCGTGTGCGTCAGCAGCATGCGCACGGTCACGCTGTCCTTGTCGCCCCCGGAGAACTGGGGCACCCAGCGGCGCACGGGGTCATCCAGCGTGAGCCTTCCATCCTCCACCAGCGCCATCACCGCCGCCGTCGTGGCGACCACCTTGGTGAGCGAGGCGAGGTCGAAGAGCGTGGAGTCCGCGCTCACGGCGGGCGCGTCCTCGTCCCAGGTGAGCTTCCCGAACGCCTCCACCCCCTGGATCAGCGCGCGGTTGCCGAGGGCCAGCGCCGCGCCGGGAAACCATTCGCGCTCCACGCGGTTCTTCACCATCTGCGCCGCCAGCGCGAGGGCGGAGTCCGGAATGGGCGTGGGGCTGGGCGTGAGGGCGCGCTCCACGATGCCGGGCGGCTCCTCCCGCACTTCGCGCGGCCCGCCCGCGTCCCTGCACCCCGCCGCCAGCGTGGTGAGGATCAGGACGGCGATGCAGGGGACGGCTCGTCTCATGGGCTCGGCTCGGGTAACTCGTCTCGCGATGGCTACCTGCGTTGCAGAGACCGCGCCGCACCGCACTCCGCGCTACTGGACTCCTCTTTCGAGAGGTATTAACTACAGCGGCGCGAGCAACGGCCCCAACCTCCACTCGGACGCGCGTGAGGCATGAGGAAACTCTGGATTCTGTTCCTGCTGCTGGTACCCGCCGCGGCGCGGGCGCAGACGCGCGCCGACTCGGCCCTCGTCGGCCGGATCCTGGTGGCGGAGGACCGGCGTGACTCGGCGGCCGCGGAGATCGCGATCGGGCTGCGGCACGCCGACCCGCGCGTGCGGCTGATCGCGCACCGGGCGCTCGGTCGCATCCGCGATCCGCTGTTCGCCGCGCGCGATTCGCTGCCGCCGATGGCCGCGCCCCGCGCCTGGCCGGAGCCGGCATGGCGCCTCCGCTACCGCGCGCTCGCCACTCGAGGCGCGGACTGCGCGGCGCTGCGAACGGCGCTGGCAGACTCCGTATGGCACGTGCGCCTGCGGGCGGCCGGCGTGGCGGCGCCGTCGTGCGGCGCCGATTCCGCCTTCGTGCGCGTGCTGGCGAGATGGGTGGACGCGCTCCCCGCGGACACGCGCCGGCGCGCGGCGGGCGGGGTCTCGTGGCATGCGGGTGCGCACGCGGCGGTCGCGCTCGCGCGCGTCGCCCCGGAGCAGGCGCGCACGCGGCTCGGCCGTCTCGCCACGCATCCCGACTGGCACGTTCGCCTGTACGCCGCCCGCGCCGCCGCCGCACTCGCCGACACGCCACGCCTGCGCACCCTCGCGCGCGACCGCGACGGCAACGTGCAGGAGGCGGCGATCGACGCGCTCTCGAAGCTGGCGGGCCACGCGGCGGACGACGTGTACCTGGCCGCCCTACACGGGGACCAGGCGCAGGCCGTCCGCGCCGCCGCCATCGCGCTGAAGGGTTCTCCCGCACCCGCAACACGCGCGGCCGCCGACTCCCTGTTCGAGCGCTGGGTGCGCCGCGCGAACGACTCCGAGCGCGACGTACGCGTGGCGCTCCTCGAAGCAGCCGGACGCCCCGCGAGCGACGACCGCCCGCCCGGGCCGCAGGTCGATCTCCCGCCGGATGCGGTCGCGCTGGCGTTGGGTAAGGAGGTGCGCGTCCGCGTTGCGATGTCGCGCGACGCGGGCGGCGGGTCGTTCGTGGTGCGGCTGCGCGGCGACGTGGCGCCCATCATGGCTGCACGCGTGCTCGCGCTGGTGCGCGCCGGCTATTACGATGGCGGCAACTGGCACCGCGTGGAGCCGGACTTCGTGGTACAGGGCGGCGGCCCCGGGACGAACGAGTACGTCGGCCACCCGCGCTATCTTCGCGACGAGCTCGCGACGGTGGCCCACCCCCGCGGTTCCGTGGGGATGAGCACGCGCGGCCACGACACGGGCGACGCGCAGTGGTTCATCAACCTCAAGGACAATCCCCGCCTGGTCCGCGACTACTCCGTCTTCGCCCAGGTGGTGGAGGGGATGGACGTGGTAGATGGCATCATGGAGGGCGACGTGGTGGCGTCCATGCGAGTAGAGCCAGCCGCGCGAAGGTGACGATGTCTTCCAACGTGATGCGAGCCGCGGTGCTATCGGGAGAGATCGCGCTCTCCTTCAGCACCGCGGCCCGCGGCTAGTACACGACGACGGACTCAGGATTCCTGGATCAGCTTCGACTGCAGGATGAGCGCGACCGCCGTGGCCGCCAGCAGGCTCCCCTCGTCGCGCCCGACCTCGGGGGCCACGCGCACGCTTCCCCAGTTGACCTGCTCCACCGCTCCGATCACCCGCCCCTCGCGCCGCAGGACGTATCCCAGCGCACCGCAGCAGTCCGTCTGCCCGCCGGGAGGGTTCTCTCCCTCGATCTCGTAGCTCACCTCGTCGCGGCGCAGGGTGCCACCGGGAGCCCCATCGCCCGCCCCGACGATGCGCAGCGTCCACGCCCGGGACGGTTCGCCCGGCGGCTGGAGCGAGCATTCGAGCGAGGTACGGTCGTCCAGCGACAGCTCCACGCTGCCGAGCTTGAAGCCGCGCTCGATGTCGCGGTTGTCGCAGCGCACCGCCCACAGGTCGCCCGCCGCGGCGGTGTCGCGCAGCATGAACTCGTAGCGCTGCTGGAACTCGGTCTTCCCCTTGAGCGCGTCCACGATGCCGCCGCGCTGGCGGATGCCGTGGCGGTCGATGCGGTGTGCCTCGAACGGCCCCACGCGCAACGGCCCGTCGGCGCGCCACTGGTTGCGCGGCCGCACGCTCCACTCCGGCGCCGCCGCCAGGGTGGGCGGCATCGCCATCCTCGTCGTCGCGCACCCCGACGCGCTCAGCGCCAGCAGCCCGATCGCGAGCCTCGTCCGTGTGATGGTCATCGCGCCACCCCTCAGGCCGCCAGGTACGCGAGCACCAGCAGGGTCGCGGCGCGCGACCACCCCAGAATCCAGTGAATCGGCCTCGTATACATCAGCTTCCTCCTGTCGCCGGAAGTCCACAGTTGCACCTACTTCACCTTCTCGGGGAATGATGCGGGAGGCGGGGCGGCCCGGCATGGGGAAGGTGACCTATGCGGGCGACATGGCCGGGTTTGGAGGCGCCGGGGGATCAATCCCTGGCTGGAACCACGGGAAGGCGGCTGAAGCCGGCTCGAGAAAAGCGATGTCAGCGCATCCGCAGCAGCCCCTCCTGCGCCACGGACGCCACGAGCCGCCCCTCGCGGTCGTACAAACTTCCGCGCGTGAAGCCGCGCGCGCCGGTGGCGATGGGGCTATCGGTGGAGAAGAGGAGCCATTCGTCCGCGCGGAAGGGGCGGTGGAACCAGAGGGCGTGGTCGAGGGTGGCGGCCTGGAGCTCGGGGCGCTGAAAGGTGAGGCCGTGGGGGAGGAGCGCCGTGCCCAGCAGCCCGTAGTCCGACGCGTACGCCAGCACCGCCTGGTGGCGCAGCGTGTCCGCCGGCATCTCGCCGACGGCGCGGAACCAGACGTGCTTGGCGGGGTCACGCGGCGTGGGGCGAAACGGGTCCACCGGGTGCACGGGGCGGAAGTCGATGGGGCGGTCCTGGGTGTAGATCGCCCGCAGCGGCTCGGGGATGCGGTCCGCGACGGCGCGCACCAGGTCCAGCTCGCGCGGCAGCCCCTCCGGGTCGGGCACGGCGGGCGCATCCACCTGGTGCTCGATGCCGGGCTCCGGCACCTGGAAAGACGCGGCCATGTTGAAGATGGCGCGCCCGTGCTGGACGGCCGTCACGTGCCGCGTGGTGAAGCTCTTCCCGTCGCGCAGCCGGTCGACCAGGTACACGATGGGCGCGCCCAGGTCGCCGGGGAGGATGAAGTAGCCGTGGAGCGAGTGCGCCACGCGGTCGTCGCCTACCGTCCTTCCCGCCGCCACCAGCGCCTGCCCCAGCACCTGCCCCCCGAACACCCGCCCCGACCCGATGTCGCGGTTCGTCCCGCGGAAGATGTTTTCCTCGATGTGTTCGAGGTCGAGAAGCGCCAGGAGGTCCTGTAGACGGTAGCTCATGTAGTATGGCGAGATAGGTGTTCGGGGCGTGAGTGCTTAGTGCAAAGTGCTAAGTGCTAAGTGCTAAGTGCTAAGTGCTAAGTGCTGAGTGCCTATTGGCAGCTGCCCACCTCGGCCTTCCACCCCATTTTGTCATCCTGAGAGAGCCGCCCAACGGATGCCTGGGTAGCACGGCCTTCTGTTGCGGCGATCGAAGGATCTAGCCGGCGAGGCAGGAGGCCCGGGGTGCGATGCGAACCTCTCGCTACGCGCAGTAGATCCTTCGCTCCGCGCCATAAATTCGCGTGCGGGCGAGATCCGTGCGGCGCGTCGCTCAGGATGACAGAGGGGGAGGGACCCCACCTTTCTTCGCACTCCCGCACTAACGCACTAACGCACTGCGGTCCAGCACTTAGGACTTAGGACTTAGGACTTAGCACTTCCTCACCGCAACACCGGCGCGAGAATCGACACCGCCGCCACGATCACGACCACGCCGATCACGTCCAGGATCAGCCCGTACCGCACCATCCGCATCAGCGGGACGTAGCCGGAGCCGTAGACGATCGCGTTGCACGGCGTCGAGACTGGGAGCATGAAGCCCAGGCTGGCGGCCATCGTCGCGCCCAGGGCCGGGGCGAGCGGATCGACGCCGGCCGCGGTGGCGATGGAGATTACGACCGGCACCACCATGTTGGCGGAGGCGGTGTTGCTGGTCGTCTCGCTCACGAGCACGGCCACGATCACGGATGCCACCAGCAGCCCGAAGTCGCCGTGGAGCGGAAGAAGGTGCGTGATCCCCCGCCCCACCGACTCCGCCAGCCCGGTGTTGAAAGACAGCACTCCCAGCGCGAAACCGCCGCCGTACAGCAGGATCACCCCCCAGTCGATCCGCACCGCCTGCTCCCAATCGATCGCCTTCTCGCCGGGCGCGCTACCGGGTAGGACGAAGAGGAGAAACGCCCCTATCAGCGCCGCGACCGCCTCCGGCACCCGCGCGTTCATCTCGCGATAGACGGGGCTCGCCTCGCCCACGACGAGCGCGAACACCCCCGGCACCACCCAGAGCGCCGCCGTCACCCCGAACGCGATGGCGACGGAGCGCTGCCCGCGCGTCCAGGGACCCAGCGATGCGCGCTCGCGGCGGATCAGCTCCGCGCCCTCGCCCAGCGTGCTCACCCCCGCCGGCGAGAGCCAGTTGAGGTACAGGTAGAGCGCGGCGAAGAGCACGAGCACCACCGGCACCCCCACCGACATCCACTCGAAGAAGGTCACCTCCACCTTGAGCAGCGTACGGATGAAGCCAATGCCGATCACGTTCGGCGGCGTGCCGATGGGCGTCGCCAGGCCGCCGATGGAGGCGGCGAAGCTGGTCATCAGCATCAGCCCCGTGGCGTAGCGCGGATCGATCTCAGAACCCCCGGCCGCCGTGCCGTGCATCACGCCCAGGATCGACATCCCGATCCCGAACATCATGGCGGTGGTGGCGGTGTTCGACATCCACGCGCTCAGCGCCGCCGTCACCGCCCCGAACGCCAGCAGCACCCGCGCGGGACGTCCCCCGATCCAAGGAATCGTGAGCACCGCGAAGGCCACGCGCCGGTCGAGCGCGTGCAGAAAGATCGCCCGCGCCAGGATGAACGAGCCGATGAAGAGGAAGATCAGCGGATCGGCAAAGGGCGCGAACACCTCTTTTGCGGGCGCCACGCGCAGCACCACGCACGCCGCCGCGCCCAGCAGCGCCGTCGCCGGCATGGGAAGCGCCTCCGTGATCCACAGCACCACCACCGCCGCCATCACCGCGGCCAGCCGGTGCGCCTCCGGCTTCAGCCCTTCCATGGGCGCCAGCAGCAACGCCGCGAACACCAGCGGCGCCACCACGAACCCCGCACGGTTCCGCAGCCGCTCGAAGCGCTGCTCGCCTCGGGAAAGGACCTCGCGCGGATGTGGAGTGGCGGTGGCAGTCACGGGCGGGAGTGCGGTCGGCGAGTGGCGAACGGTGTGGCGGGCCGTGCACGATACCGCGCATCGGCGGCGGCGGCAAACCGGGTCGGCCGCGCCACCGCGTCCACTTGACCGGCCCGCGCCGGACCGGCGGAGGACCTCGCTCGTGCCGAGCATCAGACAACACGGGAGCGGCGGCGCGCGTATTAAGCCGTTCTGCGGGCGCAAATTCTGCTGGTGGAACATTGATCGCGCTACGGAGTCCCTCTACCTTCAGCGCGCGCCCCGACGAAGTGCGTCCACCCACCCAGCCCACTGGAACGAATGCCGAGCCGGAAGGAACTCGAGGCCCTCTTCCTCGAACACCTCCCCTGGATCGACCGCGTCTGTGCGCTCCTGTGCCGGCGGCATGGGCTGGCCGGTGCGGAGGGCGAGGACTTCACGTCGTGGGCGCGGATGAGGCTGGTGGAAGACGAGTATGCCGCCCTCCGCAAGTTCCGCGGCGAGAGCTCGCTGAACACGTACCTCACGGTCGTGGTGTCGATGCTCTTTCGTGAGTACCGTGTATCCCGCTGGGGCCGCTGGCGTCCCTCGGCCGCGGCGCGGCGCGAAGGGCCCGTTGCCGTGCGCCTGGAAACGCTGGTGCGCCGCGACGGTTACGGGCTCGATCAGGCCGTGGAAGTCCTCCGCACGTCCGGCGACACCGATGCCTCGCAGGGCGAGCTGGCGCGGATGCTCGCGCGACTCCCGGCGCGCACGCCTCTGCGCCCGTCGCAGGTGGGTGCCGACGAGCTGGAGCACACCCCCGGCCCCGCCTCCGCGGACGACCTGACGGAGCGCGCCGAGTCGGAGGCGGAGCGGACGCAACTCCACGACGCGCTGAGCCGCGCGCTCGACCGCCTGGGCGAAGAGGACCGGCTGATCCTGCGGATGCGCTTCTGGGAGGATCTCAGCGTGGCCGACATCGCGCGCGGCCTGGCGCTGCCCCAAAAGCCTCTGTACAGGCGCATCGAGCGGACCCTGAACGAGTTGCGCGGGCACCTGCAGGCCTCCGGAATCACGCCGGACGAAGTGCGGTCGCTCCTCGGCAATCTGGAGGCGGAATGAGCGAAACGCGCGACAAACGCTATACGCGTCCATCCAATAGGTATGACGCGCAGGTGGAGGGCACCCGATGACGGACCCAATGAAGAACGCAGAGCGCCTGGCCGCCCTCCTCGATGGGCGGCTGGACGCGCACCGGCGCAACGAGCTGCTCGCCGAGCTCGCGGCATCGGAAGACGACTTTGACGCCTACGCGGACGCGGTAGCGATCACCGCCGAGCTGGAGGGCGCCGCCCCGGGGGTGACGCCGATCCCTGTTGCGCCCGAGGTGACCCCGATCCACGACGCGCCTGAGGAAACGTCCACCCACGCCGCGCCGGAGGTGACGCCGATCCAGAACGCGCCGTCGCGCCGGCGCGGGCTCTCGCCGCGCTGGCTGGCGATCGCGGCGGTGCTTGCCGGGATCGCGCTCGCGCCCTGGCTGTGGACGCGCTTCGCGGCGGACCGCGGCCTCGTTGCCGTCGAGGCGGACGCGCTCCCGGCTGGGTGGGACGCGAGCCCCTGGGGCACCACCCGCGGTGCCGGCGACGGGCTTACCAACGACGCGCGCGCCGTCCGCCTGGGCGTGCGCCTGGTGGACCTGGAGCTCGCCGTGCGCGGGCGCGACCCCGCCACCGCCCAGCTCGCCACCGAGACCGCGATGCTCCTGGAGGGCCTCTCCGCCGCGGCGCCCTCCGGCATCTACCACAAAGTCGCCCGCCGCGCCGGCGAGCCGCCCGAACGCCTCGAACCGCTGCTGGACGAAGGGCGCAAGCTGGTGCCGCAGATGGCGGGCGAGGAGCAGGTGAAGCTGGGTGCGTGGATCGAATCGGCGCGCATCGCCGCCGCCAACCGAGACGAGGGCTTCTTTGGGAGCCGGGCCACCCGCTCGCAGCTTGAGAGGATGGCGCGGGATCCCTCTCTCGATCCGGGCGCCCGCAGCGGCGCCGAGCGCATCCGGACGGCGGTGGAGACCGCTTCAGCCCAGGACTGGGGCCTGCTGGAGCGCGAGCTGGCCGGTCTGCTGCGATCACTTGGCAGATGAAGCCCGGGAGCTACCGCAGGTAGGACTGGTGAGATAACCATCTGATTCACGTTTAGCGGGAACAGTCTGAGGGTAGGCCGTTCCCGCTTCCGCGTGCGGGCATGCGCCACCGAGTGCGGGCTGGTAGATTCCACGTCTTAGCGGGTGCACAAGAGGATTCCGGGGAAGAGGATACGAGGTCATGGATTCACAGATGGTGCTGGAGATCGTGGGGTACGTGGCGTCGGTGCTGGTGGCCGTGTCACTGATGATGAGTTCGATCCTGCGGCTGAGGATCATCAACCTGGTGGGATCGGCGGCGTTCACGGTGTACGGGGTGCTGATCCACGCGTATCCCGTGGCGGCGGTGAACGGGCTGATCGTGCTCATCAACCTGTACTACCTGCGGCAGATGCTGGCTTCACGCGAGTACTTCAAGCTCCTGCGCGTGCAGCCGGATTCGGAGTACCTGCGCTACTTCCTGGACTTCTACCAGGCCGACATCCAGCGCTTCCTCCCCGGCTTCACGCACACGCCGGCCGCGGGGCAGCTCACCTTTTTCGTGCTGCGCGACATGGTGCCGGCGGGGCTCTTCATCGGCGAGACAGAGGGGGATGGCGCGCTCCGCGTGGTGCTGGACTTCGTGATCCCGCAGTTCCGCGACTTCAAGACGGGGCGCTACCTCTTCACCGACCAGGCGGAGTTCTTTCGCGAGCTGGGCGTGCACGAGATCCTGAGTGATCCCGGGAACAGCGAGCACAGCAAGTACCTGCGCCGCATGGGCTTCGCGCCGGGTGAGGGCATGTACCGGCTGCGCGTCGCGTGAGCGAGATCGTCTTCCGCGCGCGCCGCGTGGTCCTGCCGGAGGGCATGCGGCCCGCGTCCGTGCACGTGGTGGGCGCCCGGATCGCGGCGATCCGGGCGTTCGACGATGCGGGAAATGGCGCGACGGTGGTGGATGCGGGCGATGCGGTCCTGATGCCGGGACTCGTGGACACGCACGTGCACGTCAACGAGCCGGGGCGGACGGAGTGGGAGGGCTTCGCGACCGCCACCCGCGCCGCCGCGGCCGGCGGGGTGACGACGATCGTGGACATGCCGCTGAACAGCATCCCCGCCACGACTTCGGCGGATGGGCTGCGGGCGAAGCTGGACGCGGCGCGCGGGAAGTGCGGCGTGGACGTGGGGTTCTGGGGAGGCGTGGTGCCGGGGAACGAGGCCGAGCTGCGCCCGCTGTGGGAGGCGGGGGTGCTCGGCTTCAAGTGCTTCCTCGCCCCCTCCGGCGTCGCTGAGTTCGGCCACGTGGGCGAGGCGGAGCTGCGACTCGCAATGCCGATCATGGCCGAGCTGGGTGCGCCGCTGCTGGTGCATGCCGAGCTTCCGGCGCCGCTGGAGCGCGCCGCCGCAGCCATCGCCGGCGAGGACCCGCGCGCGTATGCCACTTATCTGCGCTCCCGCCCTCCTCAGGCAGAGGTCGAGGCGATCGAGATGATGATCCGCCTCTGCCGCGAGTTCGGCACACAGGTGCACATCGTCCACCTGGCGGCGGCGGAGGCGCTCCCGCTGCTCCGCGCGGCGCGCGCGGAGGGGCTGCCGGTCACCGCGGAGACGTGCCCGCACTACCTGCACTTCGCGGCGGCGGAGATCCGCGACGATGGGCTGGAGTGGAAGTGCGCGCCCCCGATCCGCCACCGGGCGAACCGCGACCGGCTGTGGGATGCGCTCGCGGCGGGCGAGCTGGATCTCGTCGCGTCCGACCACTCGCCGTGCCCGCCGTCGATGAAGGCCGGCGACTGGTTCACGGCGTGGGGCGGAATCGCGTCGCTCCAGCTCGGGATGCGCGTGATGTGGACGGACGCGAGGGCGCGCGGGATCGGCTTCGATCGCGTCGCCGAATGGATGTGCGCGGCCCCGGCGCGACTCACGGGGCTGGAGGGGCGCAAGGGCTCCATTGCGGTAGGATGCGATGCGGACCTGGTGGTGTGGGACCCGGACCCGGAGGCCACCGTGCGGCCGGAGGAGCTTCATCACAGGCACAAAGTGACTCCGTACGCGGGCGGAGTCTTTGCCGGGGAGGTGCTGGCGACGTACGTTCGTGGGGTGCAGGTGTACGACCGCGGCCGCTTTGCGGATCAGCCGGCCGGGCGCATCCTCCTTCGCGACGACGCATGACCGACTTCGAGGAGCTGCCGGACCTGGCGTCTGAGAGGCTGGGCGGCGCGGTGCTGGCGGCCAATGACGAGTTCTTCGCCCCCAAGGAAGGCCTGCTGAAGCCCGGCCCCGCGGAGTGGCGCGAGGGCGAGTACACCGAGCGCGGCAAGTGGATGGACGGCTGGGAGACCCGCCGCCACTCGCCGGACCACGACTGGTGCATCATTCGCCTGGGCGCGCCAGGCATGGTGCGCGGCGTGGTGGCGGACACGGCGTTCTTTCGCGGCAACTACCCCGAGCACTGCTCGCTGGAGGGCTGCTCCGTCCCCGGCACACCGTCCGCCGCCGAGCTGGCACACGCGGAGTGGACCGAGATCCTCCCGAAATCGCCGTTGCTGGGCGATCACAAGAACCGTTTTGACGTATCGCACGACCGGCGTTTGACGCATCTGCGCTTCCACATCTACCCGGATGGGGGTGTGGCGCGACTGCGGGTGCACGGCGAGGTGGTGCCCGAGTGGACGCGCTTCGCCCGGTCGGGGGGCGAGGTGGATCTGGCTGCGATGGAGAACGGCGGGTGGGTGGTGTCGTGCAGCGACATGTTCTTTGGGGACCGGCAGAACCTGGTGCTCCCCGGGCGTTCCACGCACATGGGCGACGGATGGGAGACGCGACGCCGCCGCGGGCCGGGCCACGACTGGAGCATCGTGCGCCTCGCCGCGCCGGGCACGATCCACCGCGTGGAGATCGACACCGACCACTTCAAGGGAAACGCGCCCGAGCGCTGCACCCTGGAGGCGATCCACCTCCCCGGCGCCACCGCAGACGCGCTCGCCGCCCCCTCCGCGCCCTGGACGCCGCTCCTGGCCGAAACCGGTCTCCAGCCCCACGCGCGCCACCGCTTCGAGGACCAGGTCATCGCCGCAGGCCCCGCGACCCACGTGCGTCTCAACGTCTTTCCGGACGGCGGGATCGCGCGGCTACGGTTGTTCGGGGTGCTGGATGCGCGGCACAGCGGGGGTGAGGGCGGCGGGGGGGATAGCGGCGGGGGCGAGATCGGCAGGGGCGAAATCGACCGGGGCGAGGGCAGCGGAGGCGGGAGCGGCGGGGGCTGAAGCCCCCGCCTGGAACCACGCGAAGGCGGCTAAAGCCGGCTCGACGAACGCGAGATTCGACCGGGAGTCCGCGAAGGCGGACTTTGTGCTGTTGTTGCAGCGAGTTCACTCGCCACCTGACCCACAATGACCGCCCTCGACCACCTCAACTCCCTTCCGCACGATGACGCCATGCGCGAGCTACTCACCTGCTGCGGATCGCGGGAGTGGGCGCGGCGGATGGCGGCGGCACGGCCGTTCGCGGACGAGGCGGCGCTGTTGGAGCGGGCAGACGAGGTGTGGTGGGCGCTCGAGGAACGGGACTGGCTCGAAGCATTTCGCAGCCATCCCCGCATTGGCGAGAAGAAGGCGGAGGCGGGGCAGACTTCGCGCGAGCAGGCGTGGTCCGCGGGGGAGCAGGCGGGGGTGAGCAGCGCCGCCGCCGAGACGCAGCGGGCGCTTGCGGAGGGAAATCGCGAATACGACGAGCGCTTCGGCTTCATCTACATCGTCTGCGCGACGGGGAAGACGGCTGACGAGATGCTCGCCCTCCTCCGCCAGCGGCTCGGCAATGACCCGGCGGCCGAGCTGCGCGTCGCGGCGGGGGAGCAGAGCAAGATCACGCGGATTCGGCTGGAGAAGCTGCTGGCCGTCCGCGGCGAGTAAACCAGATCCACACCCCACCAACCGAACCATGAGCGCGATCACGACGCACGTGCTGGACACCGCCCGCGGATGGCCCGCATCGGGCGTGGCGATCGTGCTGGAGCGCGTGGGGGATGGCGCCGCGACACCGCTCGGGCGCGGCGAGACCGATGCGGACGGGCGCCTGCGCACCCTCCTTCCCGCAGGCGCTCCGCTCGAGAAGGGGACGTACCGGCTCGTCTTCGACACAGGCGCCTATTTCGCGGCGCAGGGAGTCGAGGCGTTCTACCCGGAGGTCGCCATCGTTTTCCAGGTAAAGAACGGAGGCGAGCACTTCCACGTCCCGCTCCTGCTGAGCCCCTTCGGCTACTCCACCTACCGCGGAAGCTGATGAACCCCGCCGTTCGCGAGATTCTCGACCTCGTTTTCCGCTGGATCCACGTGATCGCGGGGATCATGTGGATCGGCAACTCGCTGCTGTGGAACTGGATCGACCGCAACCTCCTCCCAACTGAGCCGGGCAAGGAGGGGGAGATCTGGCTGCTGCACAGCGGCGCGTTCTACCGCATGGAGAAGAACGTGGTGGGGTGGGACCGCGCGCGGCCGCTGCACTGGTTCAAGTGGCAGGCGTACACCACCTGGCTCACCGGCGCCGCACTCCTCGTCGTGGTTTACTACGCCAGCGGCGGCGCGCTCCTGGTGGACCCCGCGGTGCGCGATCTCACCCCGGCGCAAGCAGTCGGCGTGGCCGCGGGGTCGATCGTGGGGGCTTGGCTGGCGTACGACTTCGTGCTGGGCCGCGCGATCTCGCGGATGGGGCGGATGGGCGCGGTGGCGGGCTTGGCGCTGGTGCTTGGGGTCGGCTACGCGCTCACGCACCTGCTGAGCGGGCGCGCGGCCTTTCTGCACGTGGGCGCGATGCTGGGGACGCTGATGGCGGGGAACGTGTTCCGCGTCATCATGCCTTCGCAGCGCGTGCTGGTGGCCGCCGCGGAGCGCGGGGAGCGGCCGGACCCCGCGCCCTCGAAGCGCGCCAAGGAACGGTCGATCCACAACAACTACATGACCTTTCCGGTCATCGCGCTGATGCTGAGCAGCCACTTCCCGGACCTGTACGGGCACCGGCTGAACTGGCTCTTTCTCGGCATCCTCGTGCTGGCGGGCGCCACGGTGCGCCACATCCTGAACGTCCGCTTCACCTTTCCGCGATGGAGGCTGGCGCTCGCCGCCACCTTTGCGACGACGCTCGGCGCCCTCTTCCTCCTCCTGGCGCGTCCGGCCGCGTCCCGCACCGAGGCGTCCGCGGGTGAGCGCGTCACCTTTGCGCAGGCCAACGCCGTCATCCAGAAGCGATGCGCCGTCTGCCACTCCGCCAGCGCGGCCGATCACACCTTTGGAGCGGCACCGGCGGGTGTGGCCTTCGACACGCCGGAGCAGATCCTGGCCCGCGTGGAGCGCATCCGCGTCCGCGCCGTCGAGACCGCGACGATGCCGCCCGCCAACAAGACCTTTGCGACGCCGGAAGAGCGCGCGCTCCTTGGCCGCTGGATCGCGCAGGGGGCGCACCGCGAGTAAAACTGCTGGTTTCACGCGGAGGCGCGGAGACGCAGAGAGAGAACATCGGGAACGCTGGAGTTGAGGGTTTCTGTTGCTGGCTCGCGGGTTGCTGGGATGTAGAAGGGGAATCTCGGGCGACTCGACAGCGGGGGGGGAAGATGGACAAGGATGCCCGCCCACTGACACTGCCGGACGGCAGCGTCGTTCACAGCGATCCCGACGTTCACAGCGGAGATCCCGTGTTCGTCGGGACGCGCGTGCCAGTGCAAAGCCTTGTTGAGTACCTTGAAGGCGGCTACACGCTCGAAGAGTTCCTCGATCACTTTCCCAGCGTCCGGCGAGAGCAGGCGGTCGCGCTGCTGAAGCTATCCACT
This sequence comes from Longimicrobium sp., assembly GCA_036387335.1. NCBI lineage: Bacteria > Pseudomonadati > Gemmatimonadota > Longimicrobiia > Longimicrobiales > Longimicrobiaceae > Longimicrobium > Longimicrobium sp. The sequence goes on along the minus strand of DASVTZ010000110.1, from coordinate 59,083 downwards.
TCCACATTCCACATCGCGGAGCATTCGATGGAGCCACAGGACAACCTCAAGGTGAACCTGCAGAAGGCGATCAACACGCATGAGGACGCGATGGCGGCGGTGGCGGACGTGCTCGCCCACTCCCCGGACCCGGTGTACTCGGAGATGCTGACGACGCTCAAGCGCAACGTGGAGATGCTGCGCGCGCAGGCCGCGAAGACCCCGCCGGACGCATGACGCCGGTCGCCACCATCGGCTACGAAGACGCGACGGTCAAGCGGTTCCTCGCGGCGCTGCGGGATGCGGAGGTGGAGCTCGTCGTGGACGTGCGCGCCCTGGCCAGCTCGCGGAGGCCTGGGTTCGCCAAGACCGCGCTCGCCGCGAACCTGTCGGGCGCCGGCATCGAGTACCTCCACCTGCGCGGCCTCGGGACGCCGGCAGAAGGACGCGCCGCCGCCCGCGCGGGACGGCACGACGAGATGCGCACCGTCTTCGCGGAGCACCTCGCCACTCCCGCCGCGCAGGCCGACCTCGAAACGCTGGCCACGCTCGTGACCTCCGGCCGCCGCGTCTGCCTGCTCTGCCTGGAAGCCGACCCCACCCACTGCCACCGCAGCCTCGTCGCCGACGCGCTCGCGGAGCGTGTGCCGGTGGAGGTCACGCACCTGCGGGTGGAAGACGAATAGCCCGTCCTCGTCTTCATCCCCCGAATCACGATGGCGAACCTGGAAATCCGCGACGAGCCGGTCACGACACTCGGCGAGTACGCGACGGTGCCGATCGCGTTCGAGGTTCGTTCGGTGTTCGAGGTGGTGGAGGCGGGCGGGGGGTTCGAGATGACGGAGAGGCCGGTCGAGGCGCCGTACGTCAAGGATCACGACGCGATTCCCGGGGAGGGGCCGGCCGGGTGGGCGAAGCACTTCGACCTGTCGAAGTGGGTGCTGTTCGCGGCGTGGCGCGACGGGCGGCGGGTGGGCGGGGCGGCGGTCGCGTTCGACACTCCCGGCGTGGACATGCTGGAGGGACGGCGCGACCTGGCCGTGCTCTGGGACATCCGCGTCGCGCCCGACGTGCGCGCGCAGGGCGTGGGCACCGCGCTCTTTCGCGCGGCCGAGGCGTGGGCGCGAGCGAGAGGGTGCGCGGAGCTCAAGGTGGAGACGCAGAACATCGACGTCCCCGCCTGCCGGTTTTACGCGAAGCAGGGGTGCGTGCTCGCGGAGGCCAACCGCGGCGTGTACCCGTCGCTGCCACACGAGGTGCAGCTCATCTGGCGCAAGCGACTGCGCTGACCCCGCACCGTTCTTGCAGCACCCGGCGCCCATCACCGGCCAGCGAATGGCCGATCTTCTAAGCACTACCGGGGCTGGACTCATGCGCAAGATGGTCGTAGCTGGGATACCGATTCTCGCATTCGCGGCGGCCTGCGCTCCCGAGGGCGGCAAGGCGGCGGACGCCTCGCTCGTCCAGACGGCGGAGGCGCAGGCGTGCACGCCGCTCCCCACGGGCACCGCGAACGCGCCCGACCAGCGTCCGGCCTCCGCGGGGCAGACGCGGGCGTGCGGCGTGAGGTCGAACGCCGCCTTCAACGTGACCGTGGTGGCGCGCGGGCTCACCAAGCCGTGGGCCGTCGAGCCGCTTCCCGGAGGGACCTTTCTCGTGACGGAGAAGCCGGGGCGGATGCGCATCGTCTCCGCGAACGGGCAGATCGGGGCGCCGCTGGCGGGGCTTCCCGAGGTGGATCCGCGCGGGCAGGGCGGGCTGCTGGACGTGGCGCTGAGCCCGCGCTTCGCCACCGACCGCACCGTCTTCTGGACCTTCACGGAGCCGCGGGAGGGCGGCAACGGCACCAGCGTCGCGCGCGGCGTGCTCTCGGCGGACCGCACGCGGCTGGAGCAGGTGCGGGTGATTCTGCACACGCGGCCGACGTACCAGAACAACATGCACTTCGGCTCCCGCCTCGCCTTCGGGCCGGACGGGATGCTGTACGTCACCATGGGCGAGCGCTCCGACCGCAACACGAGGCCGCAGGCGCAGGAGCTGGGGAGCCACTTGGGGAAGACGCTGCGCATCACCCCGAACGGCGCGCCGGCGCCGGGAAACCCGTTCATCGGGCGGGCGGGTGCGCTCCCGGAGATCTGGTCGACCGGCCACCGCAACATCCAGGCGTCCGCCTTCGACGCGCAGGGCAACTTCTGGACGATCGAGCACGGCACGCGCGGCGGCGACGAGCTGAACCGGGTGCAGAAGGGGAAGAACTACGGCTGGCCCATCGTGGCGTACGGCATCGAGTACAACGGCTCGCCCATCACCTCCGCGCTCGGCGCCGCGACCACGCAGCGCCCGGGCACCGAACAGCCCGTCTACTACTGGGACCCGGTGATCGCCCCGTCCGGTGCGCAGGTCTACACGGGGAGCGCGTTCCCGGCGTGGCGCAGCAGCCTCTTCGTGGGCGCGCTGCGGGAGATGCGCCTCGTCCGCCTGACGCTCGCCAACGGGCGCGTGACGGGCGAGGAGCACCTCCTCACCGACCGCAGGCAGCGCATCCGCGACGTGCGCCAGGGGCCGGACGGCGCACTCTACCTGGTCACCGACGCCGAGAACGGCGAGCTGCTGAGGATCGCGCCGCGCAGGTAACCGGCGGTTTGACCGAAGCGGCGCGGAGACGACGTCCTTCTCCGCGCCGCTTCCATTTTAGTGAACCAAGCGCCCACCGCACCCACGTCCGACCGTTCAGCAAAGGCCACGAGCGCTTGCACGGGCGTGCGGACGCACCTCCCTACAAAACAGCCGTTCGGGGCCGGACGCTCCGTCTATGCCCACGCGCTCGTCGTGCAGAGTGGCTCGTGGAGTACGATTTAGTTCTTGTATCGCGAGGGGAGAATAGGCTACACTACCGTCTTAACTGTCCGCTTCCAGTCGTAGCGGGGTGTGAGAACCGGGACGGAGGAGAAATGCCGATATCCCTTGCAGAGCAGAGGATCGTTCGGGACACCATCCGGGAAGTACACAGATCCAGGGTACGCCTCTCCGACAGCGCCCAATCCGAGCTGCATCGGAGTGTCCGCGCGTCGCTTCGGGAACGGCCCGTTCCGGCCGCGGAGGCTACAGTCACCTGGGCGCGCGTCAGCGCGATCGCGGGAGCGATCCTGGGGACCGTTCGGGCCGGGGCCGCATCCCACAGACGACAGGTGCTGAGGAGGGCATCCTTCCGGCGAGCGGTCGAGACGGTGCTGCCGGTTGAAGTGAGGAAGCGAGCCGTGGTTCCGCCGCGACGCATTCGCGCCGAAGTACCGGTGTCCGTTCGCTTCACCGACCTGGTGAAGACCCGGGTCGAGCGTACCGAGCATCGCACGTTGCAGGCGGCGGGCGTCGGTAGCTACGAAGAGATGTATGCGCTGACGCTACAATTCCCCTCGATCGCCAAGAACCCGGAGATAAGCCTCCCCAGGATGAGCAACGTGGCGGCGAGCACGATCTCTGCCGCAGCCCGGGCCGGGATCGCCTCCAATGCCGCGGCGCCCGCTACGTTCTCCCTGGGATCGGCGCCTCCTGAGGACGCGTTCACGGGAGACGGGTACCGCCAGGAGGAGCTCCCGACGGCGTCTGAATCCCTGGTGTCCTCATCTCATACAGTCGAGTGCGCCCTGGCGACCCCGGTTCGCGACCAGGGGCAGCGCGGCACGTGCGTGGCCCACGCGGTCGTGGCCTGCAGCGAGGAGCACTTCCGCCACGACGACCTGTCCGAGCAGCATCTGTACTGGGGCGCCAAGATCCGCGGGGGCGACCCGCATCCTTCAGACGAGGGAACGCTGCTGCGGTGCGCGAGGAACGCTCTGCAGAGGGAGGGTGTATGCGACGAGGGCAAATGGCCCTACAATCCCGTGCCGCTGCCGGGGAACGAGTCGCAGGAGATCGCCGGCGTTCACCCGTCGGCGGCGGCGGCGGCGGACGGAAGAGGGAGGCTTCACTCGGCGGCGGTTTACCAGGACGTCGCGGCCCGTTCGGCCGGGAAGGCGCGCCTGCTGCTGGCGGAAGTCGAGCGGGGCGCGGTGGCGGTCTCGCTTCCCGTGTTCTTCGATCCGCTGACTCAGGTGAGCAACTGGGGCTGGTCACAGGCGCTGCGGTATGGGCACGTACTGGACCCGACCCAGTTTTCGGTCGTCGGTGGGGGGCATGCGGTCTGCGTCTGCGGGTTCATGCCGTCCGAGGCCGCGCCTGGTGGCGGCTGGTTCGTGTTCAAGAACAGTTGGAGCACACTAAGGTGGAGCGACCAGAAGGAGTCAGCGCCGGAGGGCCACCCCAGAGTTCCGGCGGGCTACGGGTATCTTTCCGCGAGCTACGTCGACAAGTTCCTCTGGGAACTCCTGCGTCTGTAGCGCGCGATGCCCGAGCTGACGGATCGGAAGGGCGGAACCCCTGATCGCGAGCTGCGAATGTCGAGATTCAAGATACATGTCGACCAGAACCCAGACGTGAAGGACCGGGTGCTGGACATCCGGGTGGCTCCCAATTCCGTCGTGGTCTCGAAATCCCTCGCGGACGCCCTCGCTCCCTATGCGCTCGGAAATGACGCTGTCACCGTCGCCGGGTTCCTCACCTCGTTCCCGACTGCCGTGGCGGGATCTCTGGGCGTAAATCCGAGCAAGGTCTACCAGTCGGCGAAGGAGTTGGTGCGGCAACTCGAAACGTTCGGCGCGGACGTGACCTCGATACAGGCGCCCGCCGCGACTCCGCCGATGGGCGCGAGACATCCCGGAATCTACGGTGGCTGAGCCCGCCCCCTTGCGAGAAACATCCGGCCGCCGCGGACGATATCGACTGCGGCGGTCGTTTTGGTGCTCGTCGGGCCTCGCATTCGTGGCGCAACCACATCGGCAGGTTGGGGAGCCCTCGCTGAGAGCTACGCACGCACCTGCACGGACCCGATCAGCGGCCGCGGATACGGGCGAGGATGGCGTCCATGGCGGGGTCGCGGCCGGCGCGGTAGTCGGCCCAACTCGCCATCGCGCGGATGTCGGGGGTGAGCGGTGGCGAGGATAGGTCGTAGCAGGGCGTGTTCGCCGGGCAGGGCGCGGGCGAGTAGCTGTGCGCGCCGTTGGCGAAGTGAGCCTTGAGGCGGGAGTTCGGCAGCCGCACGTTGCCGCCCTCCGCCCACGTCTCCAGCTCGTCCCCCACCGGCTCCCCCACGATGGTCACGTCGCCCGCCTGTCGCCACAACGCCACCTGCGAGATCCCCGCGGAAAACGTGGAGCGCCCGGTGATGATGAAGCGGGGGGTGCCGCGCGTCCGCTCCTCCAGCGTCTTCATCAGGCCCGTGGCGAGCGTCAGGTTCCCGCCGGTGTTGAAGCGCACGTCCATTACGAAGGCCTTCGGACGATGCTCCCCGAGCGCCGCCAGGAGCCGCTCGCCGAAGCGGGCGGTGTTCTCGTCCGCGGCGTCCTGCGCGCGGTTGTACTGGAAGTAGAGCACACCGCTCTCCGGCAGGTACTCGAACCAGTAGTTGCGCGTGGGGTTGCGGAGGTACAGCGGGAGCGCGCCGCCCCTCGCCGACAGCGCCTGCACCCACGTCGAGTCGATGCCGGGGTGGCGGGGCGACAGGTCCCACCACGCCTCCACCGCCCGGTCGCGCCGGGCCAGCGAGAGCGGCTTCACCACCGCACGAGCCGCCCCGCCGCAGCGCGACACCGCGAACGCGACCGAGTCGGACGACGCGATCATCCCCAGCCCGCGCAGCACCTCGGGGCTGGTGAGCGAGTACACGCTCATGTAGTCGCCCCAAGAGCGGTTGCCGGCGAACAGAGGGGCCACGCGCTCCCTCGCCTCCCTCGCATCCACCCCCGCCACCGCGTCGATGCGGCACCCCAGCAGACGGCGGTGCTCCGGCGTCGTGCGCACCACGTACAGGCCGTCGCTGAACCACCACAGGCGCAGGGGCAGGCGCCGCAGCTCGGTGGCGTTGCGCAGGATGTAGAGCCGCGTGTGCGCGTTGTTCGCAAGCGCGATGGCCGATGCCAGCCGCACCACGACCTCGTCGTCGTTCAGCTCCGCCAGGCGGCCCCGCGTCTCGGCGAGCCGTTCCATGAAGCGCGCCCGCTCGGCCGCGGTGAAGCTGCGGTCCAGCTCCACGAACCGCGTCGTCAGCGCGTCGATGTCCTGCTGCCACGCCTCCACGCGGTCGCGCGGCCTGGGATAGTCGGGGATGCGGCGCAGGGTGAAGGCGAGCGTGTCCGCCCCCTGCCGCAGCCTGCCGACGAGCTCGCGATCCCGCATCGCTCCGTCGATCAGCACCGCGCGCGGCCCCTCGCCGATGCGCATCACCACGGAGTCGCCGGCCACCCGCGCCTCGCTCGCCTTCAGCGTCTGCCCCAGAACCTCTAGCGTGCTCCCCGGCTCGGCACCTTCGGGGCGCAGGGTGAGCGTGATGAACTGCGGCGAGGTCGGCGAGCTCATCACCCCCTCCCAACTCCCGTGCAGCCCGTTGCCCGTTGCGGCGGGCTGCTGGGCGGCCAGCCCTCCGCCGAGGCCCAGAGTTGCCAGGAGGATGCAGGCGGTGCGGCGAAGGGGTGTCATCGAGGGATCGGGGAGCGCGGAGGGAGACGGCGCGATGCGGGTTGCCGCGCCGTTCCTCTCTGACGCCCTAATCCTCCACTTGGTTGGAATCTCACCCGAGCCGGGATGGCTCACTCCCCGAACTCCACGCACCGGATCGGGTGGACTCGGTGCAGCGGGAGGAGCGACTGCTCGATCACGGAGCGCATCCACCCGAGCCGCGCGCCGTTCGTGGGCCCGGAATCTTCGAAGGCGGGGCTGCGCAGGACACCGCTCTGTATCCGCCAGCCGCCACGCGAGCGCGTCACCGACGTGGCGCCGCCCGCCAGGCCCGCGATCCCTTCCATCACCTCGTCCGAGGGTCCTTCGCCGTGTGTCCACACCTTTACACGAAGCGTGCACTCCTCGTCGGGACTGGCGCTGAGGGTGTCGAAGTAGCCGAACACCGGGAACGGGAGGTCGTGCAGCCAGGCGCGCTCGACGCGCAGGAGCCGCACCGCGTTCCACCGGCGCACGGCGAACCACGCGAACGGCAGCACGAGCACCCCCGCCAGGCCCACGCCCGACAGGCGCGGCAGCCCCAGCGCGTCGCCTCCGATCCACAGAACGCAGCACACCGCCGTCGCCGCTATCACGCGCAGCAGGGTGATCCTCTGCGGCACGCGCGGCTGCTCCACCAGCGCATCGAGCAGGTACGTCCTCCCGATGCGGAGCACCTCGCGCCTGGAAGCCCGCTCTTCCTCGCGCTGGCGGCGCGCTTCCTCGGCCGCGGCAGCCTGCGCGCGCGTCCTCCCCTCGCGGGCGAGCGCCTCCAGCGGAGTCTCGGCGTCTCCGTGCGTACCCACTGGGGCTACCGACCCAGTTCTGACGCGAGCGGAAGCGCTTCGAAGGGAAGGAGAGAGGGCATTCGCGTCATGGGCTTCCCGGTGTGTGGATAGAGCGCAGGTCTCCCCGCGACAGATTCCGAACTTTCGCGGAGTCGAGACAGCGGGAGTTGGAATCCTTCGTCAGGCGCGGCGCGTAACCATCCGAATTTGCGCACCACGCGTGCCGCAACTCAAACGTGCCTTCGCACGTCCCAGACTTCTTACGTTCAGCAGCTCCGGGCTGCACGCTCATCGCGTCAGCAAACGCACTTTCTGTGTAGCCGTTCGTGTTCAAAAGCGCGGTCGTCAGCCCAGATCGGCCAACGGTCGGACGGCTTTTCGCCACCAGCTACCAAGCCTTTTCGGGGCGTGTATACTTCGATCCATCGCCTCGGAAGGCACCGGCGCTTTGTGGAGAGAACCCGCACGTTTCCGCTCGGGGGCACACAAATCAACTTGTCCTCGGCATAATCGGGTTCTGCGAATCTGGACGAGGTGCGATCATCGAACTCTGATGCACTAGGTTTTGAAATCTTGCTGGCATTTTGATGATCGTGGCGCCGTAGGCGGATGGCGGACACCGGGGCGGCCGGACGCATCGGTGAGGTTTTCCGGCCCAGAGGCGCCCTACACCGTGGCGGGGGAATGTGCGCGCGTATTCGACCTGTGCTCAGCTGGCCAACCGTCACTTCGAAGACACCCGTGGCGCTCCAATGATGAGTACCGACCCTACATGTCCGGAAAATCGTGGCAAAACCGAGATCAGATCCGTCGTTAACGCGTATAGTGCACTGCGGGCTGGCTGCACTCTGAATCGGATACCCCCAGGTCCGATGGCGCCGTCATACAGTTCCGCGCGCCGACCCGCCTCTGACGATTTTTTTCTTGCACATCCCCCGTGCTAAACCCATACATTCGACGTAGAGAAAAGTTATCCCACACTAGCGCGCAAGATTCGACAATCTAGACCACCTCCAGGGATAAACCGCTTATGAGCACTGTTTCTCTTTCCCCTCGTGACGTTCAAAAGATCGATGAATTCAACAACCATCAAAAGGACCGGCTACGCACGCAGCAAAGACATCTGCCCTGGTATGAGTACGGCGGAAGCATGGCTCTTGGCATTGGAGGTCTATTAGTCGGGCTGGCTTTGGAATCGAAAAATTCCACACAGACTGTCTTGATGGTTGCACTCTCAGTTATCCTGTTCGTTGTGGCCCTCTATACCCATTTGGCCAAGTTCGGAATTCAGCGCGAACTCCAGCAGCTTGGAGAACTCTCTCTGCTCGACGCGCCGGTGCAAGTACTTCAGCTTCAGGGACAGGTAAGCGAGCTGCGACACCATCGAAACAGCTTGGAGGCGTGGGGAGCGCTACAGCATTCTACCAGCCAAGAGGTTCTCCAGTTCGTTCGCCAAGTGAACGCTAGTCTCGCCGCCCCGAATGCCGCCTCGCAGCAAACCCATCTCGAAACCCTCCAAGAGATCCACGCGGAGTTTCAAAGTATCGCCGCCCGTGTTGCACAGCGCCTAGCCGACAAGCGGTTCGAGCTATTTGGGTTCGCGGGCAACGACGAACTCTTCTTCTTCGACATCTTAGAACTGCGTGGGGAAGAGCTTCACGTGATCGGGCGGAGCAAGCACCCAGACGCTATCGAACACCGCAGAGTTTGGAGGGTCGGCGAAGGACACGTTGGCTACGCGGTGCAACGAGGCAAAACGGTCCTGATCAACTATGACAAAGATCCGCGTCCGGACCTTGATGATCAGAAACGGTCGAGCGATGAGGTGCAGTTCCGATGCCGGATCGCTGCCCCCATCCCAGCTGCGGATGACCGCCCGCACCGCGCACATGGCGCGATCTGCGTCTCTTCGAACGTCGGCGAGCGTCTGACCGACGATCACCACGCCCTGTGCGCAAATCTCGCGTTGTCACTCGCAGGCCTCTTCTACGCAAAAGAGGTAATCGGAAAGCGAGTCACTGGCGCTAGCGGTTCTGGATGACGCTTCGATAACTGGAATGGACTCCCTGCTTGTGGAATAGAATTTGACCAGGGAACCACCGACGTAGTAAGATGGTAACACACAATCACTTAGAAGGAGACGCAGAAGGGTTTACCTAACGGGGGTGCGTGACGTGCGCGAGTGTCGCACGGGTAGCACGCCCTAAATAGCGGAGCGTCGCGATGAACGTCACTGGCAGTTCCGAGCTGGACACCCCCGAGTTCGGCGACGGCACGAGCAAGGAAGTACCCGAGCGGATCTTCGTCTTTGAGCAAACCTCCCCCGGAACAACGGAGTTCGAATTCAACGTCGAGGCGTTCGACAACGCGTCTCGCGAACAACTCCACGCGGAACTCGATGCGCTGTATGGGAATGATCCAACCGGTGCACAGAAGATCTGGCCGGGATACGAGTTGGTACAGCGAGCGTACTAACCGGCGCCCCTACCGCTCGACTGCAAAGGTGAGAGGCCCGATCATCGGTCGGGCCTCTGCAATTGTGGATCTTTCCCGTCGTGGAGCACAGCTAAGAACCAAGGTGTACCTGCGGCGCCCTTGCTATGGCCCCGCCATCCGCACCGGAGCGGCCCGGTTCGTCTCTGTTCCATCACCCAGCCTCCCGCCGTTTACACCCCAGCAGTAGGCCTCGCCAATACGGTGATGGCGCAGGCGTGGCTCGTTCCCACGCTGATTGAGGCAAACCGCAGCCCACCAGATACCCACACAGGCGCGAAGCTATAGGCGGGCGGGAAGCCTACGTTCTCGCAGGTCGTCGAAACCTCTGTCCTGAACTGGCCGAAGTTTCCGATACCCAAGCAGTATGCCTCGCCCCCAGTCGTTAACCGGCAGGAGTGACTCCCGCCGGGCTCGACCGCAGACCAGGGAGCCCACCGAGCAGTAGGCTAGTAGCGGAAATCGGGTACCCGAACTCCTGACCCGCCGGAGACGAACCACCGCGTTCTGGTAGACGAGATGCTGTTGCTGCCTCCTATGTGTGCAGCCATTACCGCTGAGATTCCCAGGGTGCGCTCTTTGTAGGACGGGACCGGGTTCCCTATTCCTCCCCCCGTGCCACCATGACTCTGCACCACTCCGCTTCGCGTGGTCGACGCTTCATCCCTGCCCTGCTCGCCGCGCTGGCGGCGGCCCCCGCCGTGGCACAGGGCGCGGGGCAGGCGCGGTTCGCCACCATCGTCGCAGGCACCGACCGTACGTGCGGCATCGACGCGGCGGGCGGTGTGGCGTGCTGGGGGCAGGATTCGGATGGCTACTCGCGCGTTTCCCTGCTGGGTGTGGGAGAGCGGGAGATGGAGAGGTGCACCGCGTACGACCAGACGCGCCCGTGCAGCCGCGTCCCGCTGCGAGTGGCGGTGCCGGCGCCGGTGAAGGCGCTGTCGGTGGGGAACGCCCACACCTGCGCGCTCGCCATGGACGGCCGGGTCTTCTGCTGGGGAGAAAACCGGCTGGGCAGCTTCGGCACGCCCGCCGACGTGACGCGGGGGTCCGGCACGCCGCGGCTGATGGAGACCCCGCTGCGCTTCACCGCGATCTCTGGATGGAGCGGGACGACGTGCGGAGTGGCGACGGATGGCGTGGCGTATTGCTGGGGGATCAACGACCACGGCCAGGGAGGGATGGGCGCGCGCCCCTGCGGCATGTACCCGTGCAACCGCACGCCGACGGCGGTGGGTGGCCCGGTGCGCTTCACGCGGGTGAGCGCGGGCGAATACCTCACCTGCGGCGTGGCACGGGACGGTGCCACGTACTGCTGGGGGATCCAGGCGGGCGACACCGCGTCGGGCGGTGAGGCGGGGCGCGGCAGCGGCCGGCCGGTACGCGTGAACCTGCCGGAGCCGGTGGGCGACGTGTCGGTGGGCTCCATGCACGCGTGCGCGCTGGGCAGGAGCGGCCGGGCGTACTGCTGGGGCACGGGCAGCTTCGGAGACCTGGGCGACGGCACCACCGGCACCCGAACCACCGCTGCTCCCGTGGAAGGGGATCATCGCTTCACGGCATTGAGCGCGGGTGAACGCGTGACGTGCGGGCTGACCGCGGAAGGCGCGCTCTGGTGCTGGGGCCGCAACAATTGGGGCCAGCTCGGCACCGGCCGCACGGACATGGACCCTCACCCCACCCCTGTCCAGGTGCCGAGCGAGATCCGCTTCCGCACGGTGGCGGTGCACGAGGCGGTGTGTGCTACCGATGCCGAGGGGCGTGCCTGGTGCTGGGGAGCCAACGGCTGGGGCCAGGGCGGCACCGGCCCCGTCGATGGGGAGACGCCGTGCCTGTCGTCGCTGGCGCGCGGCCACTGCTCTCCCACCCCGCGGCCGGTGCGGGAGCCCAAATAGACGCCGCTTACCTCGGCTGCCGCACCTCCAGCACGTGGTGAAACGACCGGCTCGCCAGCTCGTCCTCGGTCAGGCCGGTGAGCGTGCGCACCTCTTCATCCGTGAACGCTCCTGATGCGATGCCGCGGAGGAAGTAGTTGAGCAGCGCCTGCCCCGCGTGCGGGTCGTCAAAGGAGTCGCCGGCCTGCGCGGCTTTGGCGAGGAAGGCGCGGAGGCGGATGGCGGCGGCATCGCGGCCGGCCAGGAAGAAGGCGAAGACGGCCGCGAAGCGCGTGGGAAGCTGCGCCGGGTGCAGGTCCCACCCCTGGTAGTAGCCGTGGACGAGCGAGTGCTGCACGTCCTCGAAGTGCATCCGCCAGGCGCGGTGGACAACCGTGCGGTTTTCATCGCGCTCGGTAAAGCTGGTGGGTTGGGCGTAGACCAGCACGGGGAGGACGGCGGTGGAGCCGTCCGACAGCCAGATCCCTGTGCCCGCGAACGCCACCTGCATGACGTGGCGCGCGAAGTCGCAGGCCCGGTGGCGCATCTGCTGGTGCGCGGCGGTGATGCCGAGCCCCGAGGTGTAGTCGTAGGTGCCGAAGTGCGCCGCGGTCAGGCGCCCGCGCGCGGCATCCAGGAAGGCGGGGAGCGGCGTGCGCCCGTCCGCGCCGAGCACGGCCTGCGGGACCTCCACCATCAGCTCGAAGCGGAGCGCGCCGTCCTCAAGGCCCAGCCGCGCCTCCAGCATCTGCAGCACGTCGGCGAAAAAGGCCGCCTGCTCCGGGATGGTGACTTTGGGGACGGTGAGGATGAAGCCCGTCGGCAGCCGTCCGCCCGTGCGCTCCAGCAGGCGCGTGAGGAAGACGTGCAGCGTGCGGATGCTGCGCGGGCGAAGCTCCTCGTTGAGCGCCTTCAGCCGCAGGCCGATGTACGCGGGGAGCGTCCCGGCCTCCATCCCGCGCGCCATCTCGTCGGCGACGGCGAGGGCGGTGGCGTCCTCCTCGTCGTCGGGCGGGTAGCCGTAGCCGTCCTCGAAGTCCACGCGGAAGTCCTCCACCGGCTCGCGCTCCAGCTTCTCGATCACCCGCGCGTAGAGCGCCTGGTCCGCGGCGATGCCGAGGGCGTGGGCGAAATCGTGCGCGTTGGGCGCGTACTCGCGCAGCGCTTCGAGCGCGGTGCGGCCGTGCTCGGCGGCTGCATCGTGGCGGAAGTGCTGGGCGCCCTGGTAGACCGTGTGCACCGGCTGCCGCTGCGCCGTCTCGCCGGTGTAGCGTGCGGCGAAGGCCAGGTTCGCGGGGCGCAGCCGGGCCGCGGCGGATTCCAGCTCGGCGGGGTCGAGTGAACGGTTCATTTTCATTTGATGGCTGGGGCGATGCCGGATACTACCGGCCCCGGACCCGCCGCGCCATCGCGATCGCCTGCTGGGTCAGGCGAGAGATTCGAGGAGCACGGCCATGTCGGGCGGGAGCGGACACTCGACGGTGATGGGCGCGCCGGTGTCCGGATCGGTGAAGGCGAGCCGCGCGGCGTGCAGCGCTTGGCGGCCGATCAGCTCCAGGCCGGCGCGTCCATACCAGCGGTCGCCGAGGACGGGGTGGCCGAGGTGCATCATGTGCACGCGGATCTGGTGGGTGCGCCCGGTATCGAGCACCAGCTCGACCAGCGCGGCGTCCCGCAGCCGGTGCAGGGTGCGGAAGCGGGTGCGCGCAGGCTGACCCTCCGGCCGCACGGCGCGCAGCGGTGGGTCGTCACGATCGCGTCCGATGGGCGCGTCGACGATGCCCGCGTCCGGGGGATGGCCGCGGACGAGCGCGAGATAGCGGCGCTCGGGCGGGTGCCGTGCGAAGTACCGGTGCACCTCCGGCCTGCGCGCGACCAGCACGAGCCCCGAGGTGTCGCGATCCAGGCGGCCGACGAGGTGAACCGGCCCGGGCTCGCACTCCGCGATCCACTCCGCCAGCGTCCCGCCGCCCTCGGGCGTGACGGGGTGCACCAGCATTCCAGCGGGCTTGGAGACGACCCAGAGGGAATCGGTGCGGTGCAGAACGAGCGGTTCCTGATCCATCGAACTCAAAGGGAGGCACGGAAACCATCTCCGTGCCTCCCTTTCATGATCCGAGCCCCGCTGTCACCCGAGCGCATCGGCCGCGGCTGCGCCAAAGAACTCGGTGACGTACTTGCGCTGCAGCGGGGTGAGCGCGCGCACCGCCCACTCCAGGTGGACGAAGTGCGGCTCGGCGGGCGTGATCCGCAGCCGGAGCCCGGTCGCGCGGGTGAACTGCGCCAGCGACTGGTTTCCCTTGCGCCCGTTGCACGTGCTGCACGCGGTGGCGACGTTGGTCCACGTGTTCGGATCGCCCCCGTGCTCCTTGAACCACTGCTGCGGAACGATGTGGTCGCGCGTCAGGAACTCGCGGCTGCGCAGCTCGGACCGGTGCCGTCCGCAGTAGCTGCACCGGTAGCCGTCGCGCGCCAGGAGCAGGAGGTTCGACACGCCGCGGCGCAGCTTCCGCGGCACGTGCACGTACCGCGCGAGGCGGATCACGGCCGGGAACGGGAGCTCGGTTCCGGCGGAGCGCAGCGGGCGCGCGGGGTCGGCCTCCACGAGCTCGGCGCGCCTCTCCAGCACCAGCCGCACCGCCCGCGCCGCCGGGATCACCGCCAGCGGCTCGAACGACGCGTTCAGCGCAAGGCATCCGCGGCGGGGGGAGGGCGGGGGGAGGGTGGGGGTGGGCATGGGTCGGTGGGGGAGTGCGTTAGTGCGTTAGTGCGTGAAAGTGCTAAGTCCTAAGTGCTAAGTGCTGAACCACCGGGTGTTCCCCCCCATTTGTCATCCTGAGGGAGCCGCCCCACCGACCGCGGCGTGACGCCAGACTCTTGCGGCGACCGAAGGATCTAGCCGGCGAAGCAGGAGGCCTGCGGTTCCTTACGGGTCTCTCGCCACGCGCAGTAGATCCTTCGCTCCGCGCCATAGATTGGTGAACGGGCGAGGCCGGAGTGGCGCGTCGCTCAGGATGACAAAAGTGCCGACTTCCCGTCGTTCTAGCCGGGGGGATTCATTCATCCCCGGGCGCTCGCGCGGACGGGCATGGCGCACCAGCGCACTCACGCACTCACGCACTTCTGTTCAACGAGGCGTGTGGGATTCGAACCCACGATCTCCGGCGAGACAGGCCGGCGCCTTGAACCACTTGGCTAACGCCCCAAATCAGTGCGCTCGGAGAGATTCGAACTCCCGACCCCCGGATTCGTAATCCGGTGCTCTGTTCCAGCTGAGCTACGAGCGCGTGTCGTCACAAAGAAAAAGCGCCCCGCCTTCCCATCGCGTTCGGGAAGGCGGGGCGCCTGGTCTGGCGCCGCACTGGCCGTGGCAGGGCGACGAACGCCCTACTCCGGCCACCTCCCGAACGTATAACCGTAATCCCAACCCCGTCGCGAATCTCGCGCATGGCCGAGCCCCAGCTTCATCGCCGCATCGCACGGCGCGGCCAGGCTGCGCAGACGGATCTGCGCGGCTGAGTGCGTCGTGGGGGCGAAGCTCGCGGTCATGGGTCGGTCTTCCGGCTCGTTCGTGTGATCGGCAAAGGGTACAACGCAAAACGGGAATCGCATCCACGGCCTCCTTGCTGGAGGACCGGGCGGCCCGGTGAGGGGCTGCCAGAGGGACGCGACTCCCGAGCGACGAGTTTAGCCGGAGTCCGCGAAGCTGTCAAGATGCGGCGGCGATGGGCGTCTGTCCAGCGCTCCCCCGCGTCGTTACCTTTTCGGCTTCCGGCCCTCCCCCCGCAGAAGTCTTCCACGTCTATGCCCCGACGCCGCACCGCGCGTCCGCCGCAAACCAGCACCGCCGTGCCCGACACGCCGCCCGCGCCCCAAAAGACGAGGCGGAAGCCTCGCGCGTGGCAGATTGCGCTCGGGCTGGCGGCGCTCAACCTGGCGCTGGTGCTGCTCGCGCTCGAGCCCACGCCGTACACCGGGGGCGACAACGGCGCATACTACGCCCTGGCGCGCTCGCTGGCCGAAGGCCGTGGATACCTGGAGCTGTGGGACCCCGCGCGCCGGCCGCACGCGCAGTATCCTCCGGTCTTCCCCGCCATCCTCGCCGCGGGGATGATGATGGGGGTGAGCTCGTGGGCCGGGTTCAAGCTGATCGTGGCGCTGTTCGCGGCCGCCGCGGTCGCGCTCTCGTACCTTTGGGTGCGGCGCACCAGCACGCCCGGCGTGGCGCTCGCGTCCGGGGTGCTGCTGGCGCTCTGCCCGGGGGTGATCCTCAACGCGCACTACGAGCTGTCGGACGTGCCGTTCTGGGCGTTCACCATGCTCGCGCTGTGGGGGTTTTCGCACCTGGACTCCCGCCCGGCCGTCGCGCCCGAGGGGAGGCGGACGGGCGAAGCGGGGTGGGTGGCGGTGGCGATCGTGGGGGCGGGGCTGGCGCACTTCACCCGCTCCGCCGGTCTGCCGCTGCTGGTCGCCGCGGCCGTGTGGCTGGCGGCGACGCGGCGGTGGAAGGCGCTCGCGGCACTCGCGGCCACCCTAGGTCCCGCCATCATCCTGTGGGGGGTGCGCGGCGCGCGGCTGGGTTCGCCCGGCTACCTGGGAGCGTTCCGGTACGTGAATCCGTACCAGCCCGCGCTCGGCACCGTCGGGCCGCTGGACCTGCTCCAGCGCATCCCGGACAACGGCGGGCGGTACCTCGGTACCCTCGAGGGCGTCGTCCTCCTGGGCACACCCGGCGCGGGATTCCTGTTCGGATGCGTCGTGACGGCGCTCGCCATCGCGGGGTGGGCGCGGGCGGCGCGGCGTCCGGGAGTGGCCGAGCTGTGGGTGCCGATGTACGTCGGCCTCCTGCTCCTGTGGCCGCCCACCTGGGCAGGCGACCGCTTCCTGATCCCCTTTCTGCCGCTGGCGCTGCGCTACGCCGGCGAGGCGGTTCGTGACCTCGCGGCGCGATGGAGCACGGCGCGCTGGCCCGCCGCCCTCGCGGCGGCCGCGATGGGCGCGGCGATGCTCCCTTCGCTCGTCGATGAGGTGCAGATCGGGGCATCGTGCCGGGCGGCGGCGGTGGCGGGGCGAACGTACGCGTGCATCAAGCAGCCGTGGCGCGACTTCTTCATCCTCGCCCGCGACCTGCGCGGGAGGCTGCCGGCGGGCTCGGCCGTCATCAACCGCAAGCCGACTCTGTTCTACGCCATCTCAGGCTACCCGGGGCGCGTGTACCCGCTGGCCGTGGCACCGCCCGACACCTTTTTCCGCGCCGCGCGTGAGGTGAACGCGTCGTACGTGGTGGTCGACCAGATCGAGGACCTCGCGCCCTTTTACCTGCATCCGGTCCTGCTGGAGCACCGCGACGACTTCTGCGTCGTGGGCGCGGTGTCGCGCGAGAACGCGGCGCTCGCCCGCATCGTGCCCGGCGGGCCGCCCCGCGCCGCCGATGCGCCGCCCAACGCATTCCGCCCCTGCGGCATCCTCCCCGAGCGATGAGCGACACGGCGCCGAACGACGCATCGACCGGCTTCCGCTACGCGAGCGCCGAGCTGGACTCCATGGCGGAGGCAAAGAACTACTACCGGTGGATCGCGTCCCGCTTCGCGCCCCACCTGGGAAGCCACGCCGTGGAGGTGGGCGCGGGGATCGGCACCTTTTCCCAGCACCTGCTGCGCGCGGCCCCGCACGCCCGCCTCACGCTGGTGGAGCCGGCGGAGAACAACTTCGGCGTGCTGCGCGAGCGGATGGCGGGGGAGGCGCGCGTGCGCGTGCGGCACGGCTACCTGGACGCGGATGCGCCCGAGAGCGGCGCCAGCAGCGTGGTGGCCGTCAACGTGCTGGAACACGTGGAGAACGACGGCGCCTTCCTTCGCGCCGCGCGCCGCGTGCTGGCGCCGGGCGGGCGGCTCCTCCTTTTCGTCCCCGCGCTCCCCGCCATCTACGGCACGCTGGACGCGGCGTTCGAGCACTTCCGCCGCTACACGCGCTCCACGCTCCGCCAGAAGGTGACCGAAGCGGGGTTCGGCGTGGACGAGCTGCACTACGTCAATCTACCCGGTGTGCTGGCGTGGTGGGCCAGCGGCGTTCTCCTGCGCAAGCGCACCGTCACCCCCCGCGACGCACGCCTGTACGACCGATGGGCAATCCCGCTGATCCGCGCGGTGGAAAGCCGCTGGCATCCGCCGCTGGGGCAGAGCCTGCTCCTGGTGGCGACGCGCAGGGAGGAGCCGTGAGCGAGATCCTCCTCTCCGTCGTCGTCCCCGTGTACAACGAGGCGGGCGCGGTGCGCGCATCGCTGGAGCGCCTCCGCGCCGTGCCGCTCCACATGGAGGTGATCTGCGTGGACGACGCATCCACGGACGGCTCGCAGGAGATCCTGGCGGAGCTGCAGCGCGATGGGGTGATCGACATCCTCGTCACGCACCCGCGCAACCGCGGCAAGGGCGCGGCCGTGCGGTCGGGCTTCGAGCGGGCGCGAGGCGACGTGGTGGTCATCCACGACGCGGACCTGGAGTACGACCCCTTCGAGCTCCCGCGCCTCCTGGAGCCCATCGCGGACGGACGCGCCGACGCGGTGTTCGGGAGCCGCTTCCTGGGGAGCCCGCGCCGGGTGCTCTACTTCTGGCACCGCGTTGGGAACGGGCTCGTGACGCTCCTCTCCAACATGCTCACGGACCTGAACCTCACCGACGTGGAGACGTGCTACAAGATGGCGCGCACGGACCTGCTGCGGAGCCTCCCGCTCCGCTCCACCCGCTTCGGAATCGAGGTGGAGCTGACGGCGCGCCTCGCGCAGTCGCGGGCGCGCATCTACGAGGTGCCCATCAGCTACGCCGGGCGCACCTACTCGGAGGGGAAGAAGATCGATTGGAAAGACGGAGTCGCCGCGGTCTGGCACATCCTGCGCTTCAACCTCTCGCGTGCGGGGACGCCTGTGTACGCCTCGCCGGGAGGGCCGGCGCATCGCCTTGCCCACCCCCGCGCGCAAGCCGGGGTGTCCGGGCGTGACAGGGGTACCCCGTAGAGGTGGCGAGATCCCCTACTCCGGGTGCAGCTCCGCGTCGAATCGTCCGTTGGTTATCGTCAGGGGAGCTTCCCGGGTCAACCCATCCACGCGCCAGGAGATGATCCCGCTACCGGAGAACGATCCGCGCGCGTGTTCCGCGGTCAGTTCCTCGACGGTCAGGGTGCACGTCTCCGCGAGGAACCGCTCCTCCCCAGGACCGAATCCTCCGCCACGAGCCGGGTCGATGCCGAACCGCACGAGCAGGAAGACACAGCCAGTGGGGTTCTCCACCGGACAGGTGCATGAATGTGTGCCCGTTCGCGGCGGGAATGCGAGGCTGATCCGGTCGCCCACAGTCCCCTGAGTGGGCCGGAATGCCTGGATCCCGATGTCACGCGTCGGCTGTATCTGCTCGCCGCGCACGAATGCTCCCGAGTGCGGCCCTCCTTCCGCGGGGGGCCCCTGGACCTGGAAGGTTCCCGAACGGTGCCCGCTGAAGTCGAAACTCACCGTTCGAGCGGACGGGTCGTCTGCTTCGGCTGGTGAGTCGCATCCGGCGTACAGGAGAATGCTGAAGATCAGAACCGAGATCCTGCGGTACATATGCATGTTCATTCTCGCGGGAGTAGGTCCGGCGTTAACGGTACACGAATTCCACCGTTTGTACCAACGGCTGGCAGCTGGTACAAACAGAGCCCACGTTCTCGGCGGCGACCAGCGTACCGGAACGCACCCAGAGCGTGTCGCGACCCTGATCCAGCCATGTGATGAACAGCACCTCTCCACGCCTGCGGTAGCGGCCGGTTTTCTCGACCCGTTGCGAAGACCCGAGCGCGAGGTTGCCGGGGGTCACATGGGAGAAAAGCTCTTCCCGCCGGCGATGAAGTATGGAATCGGAGACGAACAGGAGAGTGTCCGACAGCACGGTGTGGACACGCCGAGTCCCATCGGGAAGCGACTGCTCTACGCTTAACGGTAGTGGACGCCCAGCTGCGGTGCTGAGGACGTACACCCGCTTCAGCGGGTCGGCGCCGGCAGTGTCGCCGCACGCCGCGGCCAACAGGAGCAGAGCCGGCGCGAGAAGCCGGGGCACGCGTGCAACCTTCATCTCAACCCCTCATCCGTTGTAGATGACTCCCTTGCCCGCGCGGTACAGCTCCAGCACCGCGTTGGCCTCTTCGCGCAGGACGCCGTGCACGAACTCGATGCCGCGCGCCTCCAGGTACGCGTGCGACTCGGGGAAGACGGGGCCCTCGTCGAAGTTGAGGCGGCGCGCGTCGTCGCGGTGCGCGCCGCAGAGGACGCGGCGCACGCCGCTCCACAGCGTGGCGCCCAGGCACATGGCGCACGGCTCGCACGAGGTGGCGAGCTCGTAGACGGTGCCGCCATCCGAGCGCATCGAAAACGACTGGAGCCGCGACTGGGCCATCATGAACGCCACCATCTCGCCATGGAGCGTGCAGTTGTTCAGCCGCACCACGCTGTTCATCCCCACCGCCACCAGCGCGCCCGTCCCCTGCTCGATAATGGCCGCACCGAACGGGCCACCGGTCCCATGCACCACGTTCGCGCGCGAGACGTCGATGGCGAGGCGCATCTTCTCCTCGTCGGTCGTGTAGCGGCGGTCCCAGTCGACGGTGCTCTCGACCCAGTCGGGGTACTCGATGTGGATGGGCGGGATGCGCATGAGGCGAGTCTGAGAGAGGTGGCGGATGAGCTGCCCTTTTCGAACCATAGCCCGCGGACACACGAACAGCAATCTCACGCGGAGGCGCGGAGCCCGCGGAGGGAACAACAGAAAAGCTGAAAGCCACGGAGGAAACCCTCTTGTCGTTCTTCCTCTGTGTCTCTGTGTCTCTGTGTGAGCCATGCGGTTCGCGGTTTCTCTCTGCGTCTCCGCGTCTCCGCGTGAGCCCAGCAGTTGCCGTTCGGCGAAAAACAGCTATTTGTACCACAGCACGCCCACCGCCCTTTCTACACACAGGCCCGCATGACCCCAGCCGTCGGCCGGAGCGTATCGCGCAAAGACGGGATGGCCAAGACGACCGGCGCCGCCCGGTACGTGGACGACCTCAGCTTTCCGGGGATGATCTACGGGCGGACGATCCGCTCCACGATCGCGAAGGGGCGCATCCGCTCCATCAGCCTGGACTTCGATCCGGCGGGCTTCACCGTCGTGGACTACCGCGACATCCCCGGGCCGCGCTGCAACTTCGTGGCGCTCATCGAGGACGACCAGCCGTTCCTGGTGGCGGAGGAGATCAACCACTTCGCCGAGCCCATCCTCCTCCTGGCCCACGAGGACCGCGAGCGGCTGATGGCCGCCGAGGTGCGCATCGAGTACGACACCGAGGAGCCCGTGCTCGACCCGGAGCAGTCGTCCACCGTCTTCAAGACCATCCGCATCCGCAAAGGCGACGTGGACGCGGCGATGGCAACGGCGGACCGGGTCGTGGAAGGGACGTACCGCACGGGCCACCAGGAGCACGTCTACATCGAGACCAACGGGGTGATCGCCGTTCCCGAGGCGGGCGGGATGACCATCCACGGCTCCATGCAGTGCCCGTACTACGTGCACAAGGCCATCAAGGCGCTCCTCCAGATGAGCGACCGGCAGGTGCGTGTGGTGCAGACGGAGACGGGCGGCGGGTTCGGGGGGAAGGAGGAGTATCCCAACATCCTGGCCGGGCATGCATCGCTGCTGGCGCGAAAGGCGGGGCGGCCGGTGAAGATGGTGTACGACCGCGTGGAGGACATGATCGCGACCACCAAGCGCCACCCGTCCATCATCCGCCACCGCACGGGCGTGATGAACGACGGCCGCCTGGTCGCCATGGAGATCGACGTGCTGATGGACGGCGGCGCCTACGTCACGCTCAGCCCCGTGGTCCTTTCGCGCGGGTGCATCCACGCGGCGGGGCCGTACCGGTGCGACCACACGCGCATCGAGGGCCGCGTGGTGATGACGAACACGCCGCCCAACGGCGCCTTCCGCGGCTTCGGCGCGCCGCAGACGCAGTTCGCCACCGAGGTGCACATGGACCGCATCGCCGAGGCGCTGGGGATGGACCCGGTGCGCCTCCGCGAGCTGAACGCGCTGCGCCCCGGCGACACCAGCGCCACCGGCCAGATCATGGGCGAGGACTGCAGCGCCCTGGAGTCGCTGAAGGCCGGTGTGGAGCGCTCCGATTACCATCGCAAGCGCGCCGAATACGCCGGGAGCAACCGGGGGATCGGCCTTTCGCTCTTCTTCCACGGCTCCGGCTTCACCGGGAGCGGCGAGATCTACCTGTCATCTAAGGCGACGCTGGAGGCGACGGAGACCGGCGCGCGCATCCGTGTGGCGAGCGTGGAGATGGGCCAGGGGACGCGCACCATGCACGCGCAGATCGTGGCGGACGCGCTCGGCATCCCGTACGAGCAGGTGGAGATCGTGCAGCCGGACACGCACCAGGTGCCCGACAGCGGCCCCACCGTCGCGTCGCGCACCTGCATGGTGGTCGGCAAGATCCTGCAGCGCTGCGCGGAGGAGATGCGCGAGACGATCGGCGTGATGACGCCCGGCGAGTACGTCCGCGAGCACGGCCCGCTCTCCGTCACCAAGCAGTTCCAGAAGCCGGACGAGATCTCCTGGGACGACACCGAGTACACCGGCGACGCCTACGCCGCGTACGGATGGGGTTGCGACGTGGCCGAAGTGGAGCTGGATCCGGTCACCTACGAGGTCAGGCCGCTGCGCATGACCATCGTCCACGAGATCGGCAAGGCGATCCACCCGTCGATGGTCGTGGGGCAGATCGAGGGCGGCACGGCGCAGGGCGTAGGCTGGGCGCTCAACGAGAACGTGGTGATGAAGGACGGCGGGATGGCGAACCCCACGCTCACCAACTACACCATCCCCACCACGCTGGACACGCCGCGCATGGACGTCATCGTGCTGGAGAATCCGAGCGGATACGGCCCCTTTGGCGCCAAGGGCGTGGGCGAGATGCCGATCGACGGCCCCGCCCCCGCGCTCGTCAACGCCATCCGCCACATCGGGCTGGACGTGCGCTCGATCCCCGCGGTCCCGGAGAGCATCATGGAGGTGGCATGCGCTTCACGCTGAACGGCGCGCCGGCGGAGGTCGACGCGCATCCTATGAAGCGCCTGCTGGACGTTCTTCGCGAGGAGTGCGGCCTCACGGGAACCAAGGAGGGGTGCGGCGAGGGCGAGTGCGGCGCGTGCACCGTGCTGATCGACGGCGAGCCGGTCGTCTCCTGCCTCGTCCCCTTCGCCCAGGCGCGCGACGCGGAGGTGGTGACGATCGAGGGGCTGGGCGGCGAGCACCCGTACCAGCGCGCGTTCGCGGAGTTCAGCGGGGCGCAGTGCGGCATCTGCACGCCGGGGATGATCCTGGCCGCCGTCGCGCTGGGCCCGGCGCCCACGCTGGAGGAGGTGCGCACCGGCCTGGCTGGCAACCTGTGCCGCTGCACCGGCTACGAGGCCATCTACCGCGCCATCCACAGCGTGAGCGAATGAAGACCGCCACCACACCGCTCGACCTGCGCGACCCGCGCACGCTGGACGAGGCGCTCGCCATCCTGGCCGAGGACGGCCCGCGCACGCCGATCGCGGGGTGCACGGACGTCTTCGTGAACCTGCACTTCGGCACGACGCCGGCGCGGCGCTTCCTCAACCTGTGGGCGCTGGACGAGCTGCGCGGCATCACCGCGGACGGCGTGCTGCGCATCGGCGCGCTGACCACGTACACGGAGCTGATACGCTCCGACGCCGTGAACGACTGGCTCCCCGCGCTGGTGTCCGCCTCGCGCGAGGTGGGCGGCGCGCAGATCCAGAACCGCGGCACCCTGGCCGGCAACGTCGCCAACGGCTCCCCCGCCGGCGACTCGCTCCCCGTCCTCGCCGTCGCGGACGCCGTCGTCGTGCTGCGCAGCGCGTCGGGCGAGCGGCGCGTCCCCATCACGGAGCTCTACACCGGCTACCGCGCCACCGTCATCCGCCCCGACGAGCTGATCGTCGCCATCGAGGTCCCGCGCGTCGAGGGCACGCAGTGGTTCCGAAAGGTGGGAACGCGCGCCGCGCAGGCCATCAGCAAGGTGGTGATGGCGGGCGTCCGCGGCCCCGAGCCGCGCGTGGCGTTCGGCAGCGTGGCCGCCACCGTCGTCCGCGCCCCCGCCACCGAGCGCGTCCTCGCCGACGGCGGCTCCATCGACGACGCGCACCGCGCCCTCAACTCCGAGATCCGCCCCATCGATGACGTGCGCTCCACCGCCGAGTACCGCCTGCGCGTCGCCGGCAACCTTCTCCGCCAGTGGTGGGCGGAGACCGCGTAAGGAGCGGCTGCGATACTGGTGCTTGGAGCGCCGTATGGTCGCACTGCGGGTCCTCAGAGTGCGCCTGCCGCCTGGAATCAGCCACCCCGCGAACCGGTTAAGTGGCGCCCCTGGATGAAGTTGGAACATGTGCTTAGGTTGCTTCTGTGGCGTTCGCGAGGACGAGGCAAACACAATCCTAGGCAAGGTGGACCCTATGCGGGGACAAGAGCAGACACGGGCCGTCGACACGGTGGATGAACTCCGCGTGGAAAGCGGCGGACGCACTCAGTTCTCTTCTGAGGAGGAGGCTGCACTTCGCTGCGCCCGGTTCGACGACGAGTGCGCGAAGCTCAATCCCGCCGAGGAGCGGGCGCTCGCGGAAGAGGGGCTCGCGGCGGATCTGGTTGACTGGCCGGAGTACTGACCGGTGATCATCCGCCGAGGTGAGATCCGTTGGGCAGAGCTCGATCCGGTGCGTGGACAGGAGCAGGCAGGCCGTCGTCCTGTGCTCGTCCTCAGCCGCGACTCGTTCAACGTGCGTTCTGGGACTGTGATCGCGGTGGCACTGACGAGCCAGCCCCCAAGCGCGGGCTTCCCGCTCAGCCTGCCACTCAAAGCGCCGACACTCCCGCGCCCGTCCTGGGTCAAGATCAGCCAGGTGCGAGTGCTCGCGGTGGAGCGCATCAGCGACCGGCTGGGCGAGGCGTCCCGACGAGAGATCGAGCTTGTTATCGCTGGACTGAACGAGATCATCCGTGCGTGAGCGTGGCGATGGCGGAGGTTCCGTGCGTGCAGGCGGCGAAGAACCGGATGTCACTGGCGGAGAGGTGCAGCGGATCGGTCCTGACGGCATGTGCGGGATTACCTCTTTACATCGACGAGGTGTACTGAGATGAACAAGATCGGTCGTCTGAAGCGGCGAGGATCGCCCGCATTCAAGTCGACAGTGGTGTCGCAGAAGGGGGCAGCGATCCGCGTGGAGCGCATTGAGCTCTCGGACCGCATGAAACAGAACCTCACGACCACCGTGAAGAAGCTCGGAGTTCCCAGGCTCGGGAGAAACAGTTGAGATATCCGCGCTCCCCTGATTCCGACCTGGTCTCTGAGAAAGAGGCTGCGCTTCGCCGCGCCCGTTTCGACGACGAGTGCGCGAAGCTCGATCCCGCCGAGGAGCGGGCGCTCGCGGAAGAGGGGCTCCCGGCGGATCTGGCCGGCTGGCCGGAGTACTGACGTTAGCACCCCGGCAGCAGTGTGACTTCGCTGTTTTTTCGCGCAGTTAGCCCAACGCACGACGCGCGACTCGACCGATCCACATGCAGACTTCCGCAGAATTCGACAGCTACGTGGCACGGCTGGAGCGTGTCGCTCGGGCGAACCCGGGCAGGTACCGCGCGCGAGTGCTCCTCTTCGGGGCGCTCGGCTACGTGTACGTCTTCGCCGTGCTCACGCTGCTGGTGGCGCTCGGCCTGGGTGTAGGCGCGCTGGTGGCGGCGCATGGCGGGTGGGTGCTCCTCATCAAGCTCGCCATTCCGATCGGGCTGCTGGTGTGGACGATCGTCAGGGCGATGTGGGTGCGGATCGATCCGCCCCAGGGAAGGGAGCTGGCTCCCACGGATGCGCCGCGGCTCTTCGCGGAGGTGGATGCAATCCGAAAGGGGGTGCAGGCGCCGCGTGCCCACCACGTGCTGCTGACGGACGACTTCAACGCCTCCGTGTCGCAGGTGCCGCGGCTGGGGATGTTCGGATGGCACCGCAACTACCTGGTGCTGGGCGTGCCGCTGATGCACGCACTCCCCGCGGACGAGTTCCGCGCGGTGCTGGCGCACGAGTTCGGGCACCTCTCCCGCGCGCACGGGCGCAGCGGCGCGTGGAGCTACCGCATCCGCGCCACCTGGGCGCGCATCCTGGAGCAGCTTCGGCAGAACGAGCACGGCGCCACCTTTATCTTCGAGCGCTTCTTCGCCTGGTACGCGCCCCGCTTCGCCGCGTACTCATTCGTGCTGGCCCGCTCGCAGGAGTTCGAGGCGGATGCTCGGGCGGCGGCGCTCGTGGGTCCAGGGGTGATGGCGTCGGCGCTGGCGCGGATCGCGGTGCGGTCGCGGCACCTCGTGGAGTCCTTTTGGCCCACCCTGTGGAAGCGCGCCGCCGCCGAGCCGGAGCCGCCCACCGACGCGTTCACCACGATGGGCCGCAGCCTGCGCGCGCCCATGCCGGAAGCCGAAGCGGCGATCCTCCTGGCGCAGGCGCTGAACGCCCCCACGCGGAGCGGCGATACCCACCCCGAGCTAGGAGAGCGCATCGCCGCGCTGGGCGTGGCGCCCGGGCCCGCGCTGATCGCGCCCGCCGACGGGGTACCGAGCGCCGCGGAGGCATACCTGGGCCGCCCCGCCGATGACGCCCTGCGCCGTATGGACCGGGTATGGCTGGAGCAGATCAGGGGTGGCTGGACGGCCCAGCACCAGCAGGCGCGGCAGGCCGCCGAGCGCCTGGCCGAGCTCGAAGCGCGGACGGAGTCGCTCACGCCTGACGAAGCGAAGGAGCGCGCGTTCGCCGTCGCCAACCTGCGCGGTGCGGAGGCGGCGGTCCCGCTCTTCCGCGATCTCGCTGAGGCCGAGCCCGCCGACGCCCAGATCCGCTATATGCTGGGTCAGATGCTGCTGGAGTGCGAGAACGAGGAAGGTCTCCGGCACCTGGAGTCGGCGATGGCGGCGGAGGTCGGTCTGGTGCACGCCGGATGCGCGGCAGCGCACGCCTTTCTGCATCGCGCCGGCCGGGTGGAGGAGGCGGAGGCGTACTGGCGGCGCCTGCAGGAGCACGCGGACCTGATGGCGGCCGCGCAGGAGGAGCGGAACGCCGGCGCCCTGTCCGCGCGCGACGTGTTCCTTCCGCATGGGCTCGATGACGAGGCCGTGCGCGCGATCGAGGAAGCGCTGCGCCGCCAGCGCGACGTCGCCAGCGCCTTCCTGGTGCGCAAGGAGGTGAAGATCCTCCCCGAGCACCCGCTCTACATCCTCGCCGTCGTCCCCGACTGGACGTGGAAGCGCGCGGAGCACGGCAACCACGCGGCCAATCTCGTGCAGCGGCTGGTGCAGGAGATCCCCATCCCCGGTAACGCCGTCGTGTTGACGCTCGAGGGCAACTTCAAGAACCTACGCAAGCCCGTCGCCGCCGTCCGCGGCTCCGACGTGTACGTCCGCGGCCGGCGCGCCGCACCCCGGTCGTTTGCATAGAGGGTGGTCCTGAGGAGGTAGCACCAGCGCGGTGCCCCGGTGGCTTCTGCCGACATCGGCATGAGCACACTCGGCGGTCGCCAAGGAGCGATCTGTCGACGGAAACGATCCGTGGCCGCCGGCAGGTTCAGGCCGGGGAATTCGAAGCCATCTGCCTGAAGCTGATAGACCAGGTGGAAGAAACCGGCGCGGAGTTCATCATCTTCAAGCGTAACCGACCTGTTGCGAAGCTCGCGCCTGTAGGGGAGGGATTGCGCCCCTTCGTCGGGAGGTCGCGCGGCGTCATCTCGGTCACCCGCGAGGACCTTATAGCTCCGATCGGCGAGGACTGGGAAGTCGAAGGTGACCTCTGAGCTCGGTTCGGACACTGCCTTCCGCGGGCAAAACTCCCGTGCAGCGGGACCCACACCCCCTTTCCTTTCGTCTCCTCTGTGTCTCTGTGGCTCTGTGTGAGCCAAGCAGTTGCCGTTCTCGCCGAGCATCTCTGGTCTCCGGTTAACATCCGCGGCGGAAGTGCATCTTAGACAATACGAGGGTGCATGGCGGCTTTCCCGGCTTTCCGGAGGTGGCATGGTCCGCACGGACTTACGAGGAGCGGCGGGTGGATGAGGCGCTCTCCGTCCATACGCCGGTACGCGTGGGGCTGAACCCGTTCGCCCGCCTGCGCGCCGAGCCCGCCGCGGGGGTGGACGACGCGCTGGTCCGCGCCGCGCAGGGGGGCGACCGCGGAGCCTTCGCGGAGCTGTACCGGCTGCACGGCCGGCTGGTGCACGGCATCCTGCTGGCCCACGCGCCGCGGCAGGAGGCGGAAGACCTGGTGCAGGACGTCTTCCTCGCCGCGCTGGCGCGGATGCACACGCTGCGCGAGCCGGCGGCGTTCGTGAAGTGGATCGCCGCCATCGCCCGCAACCGCGCGCGCATGCTGCACCGCGGCGGGCGCAGGCTGGTGGCGCTCGAGGACGACGTCCCCGATCCGGCCGCGGCACCGTCGGCCGGCGAGTTGAAGGTGGAGGACGTACTCGCGGCGATCCACCGGCTCCCGGAAGCGTACCGCGAGCCGCTCGTGCTGCGCCTGGTGGAAGGGATGAGCGGCGCCGAGATCGCCGAGCGCACGGGGCTCACTCCCGGATCGGTGCGGGTGAACCTGCATCGCGGCATGAAACAGCTCAGGGAAGAGCTTGGAGGTTTCGATGGTTGAGCACGACGACTACCTGTGGGACCCGTCCGCCCGGCCGGACGCGGAGGTGGAGAAGCTGGAGCGCCTCCTCCGCCCGCTGGCGTACCAGGAGCGCGCCCTTGCTGTGCCTGCCGCTCGGCGGCGCTTCCCCACGCGCGTGTGGGCGCCGCTCGCGATGGCCGCCACGCTGCTGCTGGCGATCTTTGGAGGCCGGATGTGGCTGCGCGACGATCCTCACGGATGGCAGGTGGCGGGGCTGGTCGGAGCGCCGCGCGTGGATGGCGGACGTGTCGATGGCGAGGAGCGCCTGCGTCCGGGGAGGTGGCTGGAGACGGACGCGCGATCCCGCGCCCGCGTTGAGCTGGGCGGGATCGGCTTCGCGGAGGTGGGTCCGAACAGCCTCCTCTCGGCGCTCCGCTCGCGCCGCGGGGAGCACCGCATGGCGTTGCGCCGGGGCACCATCGACGCGAAGGTGTGGTCGCCGCCCCGAGTCTTCATGGTGGAGACGCCCGCGGCGCTCGCCGTGGACCTGGGGTGCGCCTACCTGCTGACGGTGGACGACGACGGATCCGGCCAGATCCGCGTGACGTCCGGCTACGTGGAGCTGGTGAACGGGGGCCGCCGCTCGGTGGTCCCCGCCGGAAGCGTGGCGTTGATGCGCCCCGGCCGCGGCCCCGGCACCCCGTTCCCGGCCGGGAGCCCTGCGCCGCTGCGGAACGCGCTGGCGGCGATGGACTTCGGCACTTTTAGGCGCGCCGACCTGGACGTGGCGCTCGCCGGCGCGGCAGGACTGGACGCCGCGCCAATGCTCTGGCACCTCCTCCAGCGCGTACCCGCCGCCGAGCGTGGGCGCGTGTACGATCGTCTCGCCGCCGTGTCGTCGCTGCCGGCGGGGGAGGATCGCGCCGCCACGCTGCGGCTGGACGGGCGCGCGCTGGAGCTGTGGCAGCGCAAGCTGGGGCTGCTCTGGTAGCCCGCCGCTAACACAACCGGAGTCGGCGCAACCTGTATGGGAGAGCGGGACAACCGTCCCGCCTCCGCGGTGAATGTCCGCGGATCGTCTCCCGAGCAGGAGCCCCACAATGCCGAACCTCTTCCCCGCCCTGTTCCTCGCGACGCTGGCATCCGCATCGCCGTCGTCCGACGCCCTCCCCGATCGCTCCATCCCCCTGCTGAAGCCCGGCTGCCCCGGCGCGGTCGCCGCCGTCAACGCGCCGCGCAATCGCGTCCTGGCGGCGCTGCGGCGCGATCCACCGCCGTGCGAGTGGTGCGGTGCTCCCGAGGCGCCGTCGCGGCTCTCCTGGGCCGTGCGCCTGGCGGACCACGCGGAGCCCGGCGAGCCGCTCGTCCTCACCGGCAGGGTGCTGCGCGCGGACGGGCGCACCCCTGCCGCGGGGGTCCTCCTCTATCTCTACCAGACCAACGCCGCCGGCGTCTACGCGCTACGCGGCGACGAGACGGGTAACGGCCGCCGCCACGGCTACCTTCGGGGCTGGCTGCGCACCGACGCGCAGGGCCGCTACTGCGTCGCCACCCTCCGCCCCGGGCACTACCCCGGCCGGCTGGACCCCGCGCACATCCACGCCACCGTGCAGGAGGGCCGGGGCGCGGAGGGGTACATCGATGACTTCGTGTTCGAGGGCGACCCGCGCGTCACCCCCACCTACCGCGCGCAGGTGCGGAATCGAGGCGGCTCCGGCATCGTGCGGCTCACGCGGGGTCCCGACGGCATCTGGCGCGGCGAGCGCACCATCGTCCTGCGGGACGTCGGCCGATGATCGGCGGACTGCTCGCGCTGGCCCTCCTCTGCGCGCCCGGCACCCCGGGCGCGCACCCGGAGCCGGCGCCCGCCGCACGCGAGGACACGCTGCGCCTGGACCCCGCGCGGTCGGTCATCCGCTGGAAGGGCACGAAGTTCCGCGGCAGGGGGAGTCACGAGGGCACCGTGCGCCTCGCCGGCGGCTACCTGCTGGCCGACGGAGGGAACGTGCGCGGCGGCGCCTTCCGCATCGACATGCACGCCATCGAGGTCACCGACATCCCGGAGAGCGACCCCATCCCCCGCCGCCGCCTGCGCGACCACCTGCGCAGCGACCACTTCTTCGCCACCGAGCATTATCCCGCGGCGGATTTCCGCCTGCGCAGCGTGACGCCCTCCGGCCCGGTCCACTACGACGTCGTGGGCGACCTCACCCTGCGCGGCCAGACGCACCCGGTCCGCTTCGCCGCGCGCGCCGTCCCTCTACCCGGCGGCGGCCTCCGCGCAACGGCGCAGCTCGCCATCGACCGGCAGCGCTGGGGGGTGGCGTATCGCGGAACGTCGCTGGGAGAGCTCGCGGTGGACGACACGGTCCACCTGGGGCTGAACCTGGTGTTCGGGCGGTGAGGAGCGGAGACTTAGGTGGGCATCACTGCGGATAGGAACTTCGCGAGTCGATATGCAAAGCAGGCAGCGTATCCACTACATTCTCAAAGAGGTCCGGGGCGCTCCTCGCGTTGGCCGAGGCACACGCACCGGCTCCCCTGCTCTCGCCAAGTTCATCGGCACGATGTACGTTAGTGAGCAGCATTATACTTGCTCTCCACCCCCACTTGGCGGTTGATGGGGGCACGCTGCCTGAACCTGGATACCGCGCTCCGAAGGGTTCAATCTCTGCAAACGCCACCCCACCCCTTTAACACAACATGACATCCCTGGCCCCTGCTCAGCAATTGCCGGTTGCACGGCTGGAGCTTCATGAACTTCGACCATTCGTCTCGCTGCTACTGCTTCAGTCAGAGGAAGACGAAGCCAGTGATGCTTTGTTCCGGAAAGTCGTCCAAGGCTGCTCTGAAGTGAGCCGAGTCGATACCACCCGTAAGCGCCGCCTCCTAGGCGCACAGCCGAAGTACGAAAACGTTGAGACGGTTCAAACAGGCGCGATCATTATAGAGGAACATA
Organism: Longimicrobium sp.; assembly: GCA_036387335.1. NCBI lineage: Bacteria > Pseudomonadati > Gemmatimonadota > Longimicrobiia > Longimicrobiales > Longimicrobiaceae > Longimicrobium > Longimicrobium sp. The sequence continues at coordinate 27,704 of DASVTZ010000110.1, read as the reverse complement.
CAGTACCGGCGTGGACAGCGAATACGGAGATCCGGGACATTCGTAACCATGTCGTAGTTGTAGTCAGACTGGGGAATTTCTTCGGAATTCACTCGTCTGATTCCAGCATTCGCGACAAGATTGCCGCTCGTGTTGGCGATCACTCAGTTCCAGGTTTGGGCTCGCTGGCATTTATCTCCCAGGGAATCATGAACGCTGCGTTCGTTCACGGCGTAACTCGAACCGTCTGGTTAAGAGGTATTCACCATCCGACAAGTCTTAAATCGGACACGAAAATGCTATCTGGAGCGGATCTAGGTGACGCGATTGATCCTCTCGGGGACCAGACGTACCACTTTACGGCCGTGCGTTGCTCGTTCGATGACGGACAAGCAGATGTTACAATCGGCGTCGCGCCTGCGGATTCCCGTGTCTGGATTTCACGCCCGGGAAATTGGGACGCTTTCCGAGCAGCGACCGTCGTTATCCTCACAACCGTATCCGAAACGACTCGTCCGAGTTTCGCCCCGATCCGCTTCCTTGCCGTTCCGGGATCTGGGGGCAAAGAGGTGAACTCGGCTTTCGACATGGGATTCTATCTGCCGGAGATAATTGAGAGAGATGGTGGAGATAATCAGAATCGTGAAGACCGCGAAAGAATCGCGACTCAGGTCGCATTTTCCGTGATACCGCAGGTTGGCCCAAATCTGAGTGCAATCATTCATAGAGAGGGCGTACGCATCGGCTCGATCTCACTCCATTTTGAGATCGAGGAGGAACACGTTTTCTGCAATGCTCAGGCGCACGCAGACCACGATCACGATCGTGAAGATGTCGAAAAGATCCAGCGTTACTGTGAAGAGCGCGATATGTTGGTCGTCCGGTATGATTCTGAGCACGTGATCAGTGGAGGATTGCTGTATCGGTACCGATTTAGAGACAATCCGTTTTCTGGCTACGAATGGGTAGATCTCACGGGTTGGACGATTACAGATGAGAAGCCGTCTACTCTCGACCGGATCGGTGACGAGACGTCCCTTTTCTGCTGGGTATGGGGCAGGTGGAGTGGATTGCTTGAGGCGGGGTTCGGCGGTGGATGGCTTGCGTGCGACGATGGCGCGGGAGAAAAGGCCGACTTTATCCATTTCGATGAGGAGGCTCAGGTGCTCACGCTCATTCACGTGAAAGCGAGTGATTCTGCTTCTCCTAACCGCTCTGTGGCGGTTGCTACATATGAAGTGGTTGTTAGTCAAGCAATCAAGAATCTTCGCTTTCTAGATCGGGAGAACCTACAATCGGGACTACTGTCCAGACTGAACGGCGACGGTCGAGTACTTACTTGGCGCGACGGCACTGGGTGCGATCGCGCAGATTTCATCGAAGCGCTGTCGCGAATGCAGCCACGTTGCAGTAGACGCGTTGTAATCGTCCAACCGCACCTCCAGAAGGCCATTTGGGAACGCGCCGCTGAAAATCCAGAGTCGCAGGCGGGGGGACGGTTGCGCCAGTTGAACTCCCTACTGAACGGCATCGACACCGCCTGCCGTGGCCTTGGCGCAAGCTTGACGGTGACTGGAGCATCATAATCTCCGATTTTATGGGAGCGCGCTACGCATCCGATCATTCGCTTCCGGATGCCACTCTGAGTCTGATGAGCGGTGCCTGCAACCTTTGCCCATTCGGGCGCTGGTACCTTCGATGGTGAACCACCCGAGCGCTTTCATCCGGCCAACGTGACCCTACCTGCCTACCCCGCTGAATCGCTGATGCGCTGGCGTCGGCTCGATGTGCCGGGGCGCGAGAAGGCGCGCGTGGCACGCGTAGCCACGGGCTGGCGGCTGACCGGGGAGGTTGCGGTGGAGGAGGACGGCGTGGCCGCATCGCTGCGCTACGAGATCAACTGCGACCCGTGGTGGCTCACGCGCTCGGCCTTGGTAGAGGGCGAGGTCGGCGGCCGTGCGATCCACGTGGCACTCGACGCGGACGGCGATGGAGGGTGGTCGCGGGATGGCGCGCCCCTTCAGGAGCTCGACGGCGCGCTGGACGTCGACCTCGGGTTCACCCCCGCAACCAACACGCTTCCGATCCGCCGCCTGGCACTCGCGGTCGGGGAAACCAGGGCTGTACGAAGTGCCTGGCTGAGGTTCCCGGACGTACGCCTGGAGCCGCTCGAGCAGACGTACACCCGCGAGGCCGAGAGCGTCTATCGCTATCGCGCCCTGCTCGATGGTGAGGACTTCACGGCGCGGCTGGACACGGACGCGATCGGACGGGTGCGCCTGTACGAGGGGCTGTGGATCGCGGAGCTCGCCGTGCCGGAGTGAGCGGCCGGTCCAGCGTTGATCGGGCACGGCCGGCTGGTCGTCCCGCCCCAGCCGGCCGTCACTCGTCATCACTCCTCGACGAACGCCCTCAGTCGATCCGCGGCCTCGTCCCACCGCGTCGCGACCTGATCGAGGTAGCGCTTCGCGATTTCGAGGCGCCTCAGATCCAGTTCGTAGAGCCGCTCGCGTCCATGGCGTGAATCGCGGACCAGACCCGCATCTCCCAGCGCGTGGAGGTGGCGGGTGATCGCCTGGCGCGTCACTCCGGCGCCCTCGCTGAGGCGCGTGATGGAGAGCGACCCCTCGGCGGAGAGGCGCCCGAGGAGGCGCAGCCGGGTCGCGTCTCCAAGGGCGGCGAACACGGGCGCGGCCTCGGTGATCTGAAGAGCCGCCGCGCCCCGGCTACTCGACATAGCGCGCGAGGTTCTTCATCTGCCCGGCCCACCCGCCCGTGTTCATGAGGAGCGCCTCGGCCCGGCGGGCGATGGGGATCTGGTCGAAGCCGGACTCCACGATGGTGACGGTGGTGCCGCTCTCCGTCTCCTGCAGCGTGAACTCGACCAGCGTGGTGGGCTCGGACGAGTAGTCCACCGTGGGATCCATCGGGTAGGGATGCCAGCGATACGAGAAGTACCCCTCGGGCTCGATGCGCTCGATCTGCATCTCGATGGCGCATGCATGCCGGCCGTCCGCATGGCTGACGTCTCCCGTCACGGTGGCCCCCTCCGCGAACGTCCCATCGAGCTTCACCCGGAACCACTGCGCGAACTCTTCCGCGTTTGAAATCGCACGCCACACACGCGAGCGCGGGGCGCGCAGTTCCATCACCTTTTCGATGCGGTCCGTGCTGGTCCCGGTTCCGGCTGCTTCGGTTTCGATGCTCATCGTTCATGTCTCCGTAGCGGGTAGTCTATCCACGATATGCAACATCCACGTTGCGTATCGTAACCGGCCGCCGAGGAATACGCAAGCTTTACGTTGCGCATCTCACCTGAATGCGGCCCCGAGAGGTTTTCTCTGCGCCTTGTAGTTCCCTCCGCGACTCCGCGTGATGCTTTTCCCTGATGTTCTCCCGCCACGGACACTTTCGAGACGCAAAGGGGTACTCGGGAAGCACCCCAACCCCATGCGCGAGTGTCATCTGCACCGATCCAGATCCGTGGCCGCGGCGCGGCCGAGAACCCGCCCAACCGCTTCGAGCGCATCGAAGTGGTGGCGGACGTGGACGCGTACGATCCGGACGATCCCGGGCCGAAGACCGTCTTCCTGCGCGACCCCGCGAAGACGCTGATCGTAAAGAACGACAGCCCGGACGTGAGCTTCGACTACGGCATCAACCCGTACCGCGGCTGCGAGCACGGGTGCGCGTACTGCTTCGCGCGGCCCACGCACGAATACCTGGGCTTCTCCGCCGGGCTCGACTTCGAGACGAAGATCCTGGTAAAGGAGGACGCGCCCGAGATCCTGCGCCGCGAGCTCTCCGCGCGCGGGTGGAAGGGCGACGCGGTGGGGCTGAGCGGCGTCACCGATCCGTACCAGCCCGTGGAGCGCAAGCTGGGGCTTACGCGGCGCTGCGTGGAGGTGCTCGCCGAATTCCGCAACCCCGTCGCCGTCATCACCAAGAGCCACACCGTCACGCGCGACGCGGACCTGTACGCGGAGCTCGCGCGGCACGACGCGGCCAAGGTCTTCATCTCCATCACCTCGCTGGATGCGGAGCTGCAGCGGGTGCTGGAGCCGCGCGCGTCCACGCCGGCGCGGCGGCTGGAGGCGATCGCGAAGCTGGCGGATGCGGGGGTGCCGGCTGGGGTGCTGATCGGGCCCGTGATCCCCGGGCTCAACGACCACGAGATCCCCGCGATCCTGGCGGAGAGCGCCCGCGCGGGGGCAAGATTCGCGTCGTACGTGGCGCTCAGGCTGCCGCACGGGCTCAAGGAGCTTTTCACGGGGTGGCTGGAGCGCCATTATCCCGATCGCAAGGACCGCGTGCTGAACCGCATCCGCGAGATGCGCGGCGGCGAGCTGTACGACGCGCGCTTCCACGCCCGCGGCCGGGGCGAGGGGGTGTACGCGGACCACCTGGAGTCGCTCTTTCGCGTCGCGCGGCGCAAGGCGGGGATCCCGGAGACGTTCGAACCCCTTTCGTCGGCGGCGTTCAGGAAGCCGGCGGGTCCCCAGCTCGGCCTCTTCTGACCACGAACCCGATGTCCTCACCCCTCCCTCCCCTTCCGCTGGTGGGCCGCGAAGCCGAGGTTGCGATGCTGCGCGAGCTGCTGGATTCGGCGGATGCGGGGCGCGGCGGGATGCTGGTGTTCTCGGGCGAGAGCGGGATCGGGAAGAGCCGCCTCCTGCGCGCGGCCGCCGAGGACGCCGAGCGGCGCGGGTGGAGCGTGGCCGTGGGTCGAGCGTATCCAGTCGAGGCCGGCATCCCGTACGCCCCCGTCGCGGACCTCCTCCTCCCCATCGTCCGCGCGCTGTCCCCCGAGGCGCTGGCGACGCTCACGCGCGGCGGCGAGACGGAGCTGGCCTGGCTCATCCCCGCCCTGCATCGCCCTGGCCCCGAAGCGCAACCCGAGCTCAAGACGCGCCTCCTCTGGAGCTTCACCGAGTTCCTGGGAAGGCTCGCCGCGCGCCGTCCCCTCCTCCTGCTGATCGACGACCTGCAGTGGGCGGATGCATCGTCGCTGGAGCTGCTGCACTTCGCCGCGCGCCACCTGGGCGACAAGCGGATCGCGCTGCTGGCATCGTACAACGACACGCAGGGCGCCGCGTGGCTGCGCGCGCTGGAGCAGTCGCGGGGGAACGCGCGCGTGCACCCCGTCGTTCCCCTGTCGCGCGAGGGGACCGGGGCGCTGGTGAGCGAGCTGTTCGGGGATGACGAAGCGCTCGCGGAGCTGCTGTACTGGTGGACACGTGGAAATCCCTTCTTTCTGGAAGAGATCCTCAAGATGCTGGTGAAGTCCGGCCGGCTGGCGCTGCAGGACGGGCGCTGGAAGGGGTCGGAGCTGGAGGGGATCGAGCTGCCGCGCTCCATCCGCGAGGCCGTGATGGAGCGCGTCGCCACGCTGGCGCCGGCCACGCGCGAGGTGGCGGAGCTGCTCGCCGTGATCGGCACCGGCGCGCGCTACGACGAGCTGTGCGAGGTGTCGCAGGCCAGTGACGCGGAACTGGTGGAGGCTCTGGAGGAGCTGCGCAGGCAGCGCGTGCTGGACGAGCGGCTGGAGGGCGCGGCGGTCGTCTACGACTTCACCCACCCCATGCTGCGCGAGACGCTGTACGGCGGGCTCGGATTGGCGCGCGCGCGTCTGCTGCACGCGCGCGTGGCCGAGGCGCTGGAGTCGCTCCACGGCGCGGATACGCCGGAGCACGCGGGGCGCCTCGCCTACCACTTCGTCCGCTCACACGCGCGCGACGCGGAAAAGGCGGTGCGCTACCTGGCCGCGGCGGGGCGGGCGGCGCTGGCCCGCTACGCCAACCACGAGGCCGCGGACTACCTGGGCGCCGCGCTGGAGCGGTCGGACGGCACCGCCGCGGGTCTGGTGGAAGACCTCGCCCGCGCGCGGCAGCGGCTGGGCGACTTCGACGCCGCGGTCGATCTCTGGACGCGCGCACGCGCCGCCGCCGCCGATGCGGGGGCCGACGCGCGGGTGGGTGCGGCGGAGCGGCGCCTCGGTTTGCTAGACTACTGGGGCGGGCGCTATCCGGAGGCGCTGCGCCACTTCGATGCGGGCCTCGACGCCGCCCTCCGCGCCGGCGACGATGGCCTGCGCGCGCGGCTGCGGCTGGCGCGCGCGGAGTGCTTCATGGAGATGGGATCGCCCGGCGAGGCGCGCGAGGAGGTGGAGGAGGCGCTCGACATCGCCGAGCGGCTGGGCGAGGCGCCGCTCCTGGGGCGCGTGCACCTGATCCTCCTCCTTCTGCACACCTGGACCGGCACACCGGGACGGGCGCGCGCGCACGGCGAGCGGGCCCTCGCGCTGGCGGGCGAGGAGAGCGAGCCGGGGCTGCGCTGCATGGTGCACTGGGGGATGGGGATGCTGGCCGGCCTCACCGGTGACGCCCCCGCCATCCGCCATCACGTGGCCGAGTGCCAGCGCGTCGCGGACGAGATCCACTCCCCCATCCACCGCGTGCGGGCCGCGGAGTTGGCGGTGGAGCTGATGTCCAACACCGGCGAGTGGGACGAGGCGCTCGCCCTCGCGGAGCGCACCCTCGCCACCGCGCGCGTACTGCGGCAGCGCACGATCCTGGCGCGGCTGCTGGTGTGGACGGGGCTGATCTACCTGGGGCGCGGCGACCTGGAGCGGGGGCGGCGCTACGTGGACGAGGCGTGGGAGCTCTCCGGCGCCGGCGACCCCGAGCACCCGCTGGACGTGCACACCGTCGTGCCTGCGCACTGCGGGCGGGCGGCGTACCACCTGGCGGCCGGCGAGTTCGCCGAAGCGGTGCGCGTAGGGGAGAGCGGCCTCGCCGTCGCGGACCGCACGGGATATACGGTCTGGGCGATGCACCGCGTGCTCCCCATCATGGCAGAGGCGTACCTGTCGATGGGGGACGTGGAGGGCGCCACCCGCATCGGCGCGCGGCTGCGCGAGGACGCGGGGCGGCTGGGGCACGGCCTGGGGCTGGCGTGGGCGGATGCCTGCGAAGCCTTCCTCGTCTGGCTGCGCGGCGACATCGACGAGGGGATCCGCTGCCTGCGCGCCGCCGCCGAGCGCCTGGAATCGGTGCCGGTGATCCCCGCGGCGGCCCGTCTCCGGCGCCACTTCGCCGCCCGCCTGCGCGACTCCGGCCGCACCGACGAGGCGCTGCAGGAGCTTCGCCGGGTCCACGAGGTCTTCGTGCGCCTCGGCGCCGAGCGGGAGCTGGCGAAGACGCGCGAGCAGATCCGCGAGCTGGGTGCCCGCCCTCCCTCGCGCGGCGAGGTGGCGAGCGGCGCCGCCGGCCTCACCGCCCGCGAGGCCGAGATCGCGCGCCTCGTGGCCGCGCGCAAGTCCAACAAGACGATCGCGAAGACGCTGGACATCTCCCCCCGCACCGTCACCACGCACCTCTCCAACATCTTTCGCAAGCTGGAGATCGGCTCCCGCGGCGAGCTGGTGGACGTGGTGCGTGCGGGTGGGGTGGGGGAATAACGGGCGGGCCCCCTCCCCCGCTCGTACCTCGCGGCCCCTCCCCCAAAACTGCCTGGGGGAGGGGCGTTGCACGCGTGCACGGGGCGCGTTTGCCTGGATTCGCTGTCGCGCGCGGCTCGCCAGACCGCTTCAGCGGTCTTTGCGTAGTTCCAGCCGGGGGATTTATCCCCCGGTGTTGTGGTTCCCCCGGCGCCCATCCTCGCCCCCGCCCTCACCCTCCTTCGTCGTACCGCTCGCGCGCCTGCACGGCCAGGTTCAGCGCGATCAGCCGCGCGCGCTCTTCGGTGAAGGGGAGGAACCAGTCCGGGCTCACCACCGTGACCATCCACCCGCCGCACACCAGGCGCACGCCGAGCCGGTTCGCCTCCACGGCCGGGGCGCACGGGATGTCGCCGAGGAGCGGGTGCCCGTCCAGCAGCTCCGCCACCCAGATCCGCATCGTCTCCCAGGGCGTCTCGTCCGGCGCGTCCATCGAGCTTCTCCGCGAACTCTGGTGAACCGCCGAACAGCAATCTCACGCGGAGGCGCGGAGACGCAGAGGGAGCACGCAAAGTTCTCCGCGCCTCCGCGTCTCCGCGTGAGGCATGCCGTTACCGTGCCGCGCCCAGCACCCCGTCGATCGCTTCCGTGAACTCGTCGATGTCCAGCGGCTTGGTGAGGTAGGCGCGCGCCCCGCTCTCCAGCAGCCGCTTCACCGTGGTGGGCGTCGCGTCCGCGCTGATGACGATCACCGGGATCTCGCCGGTGCGCGGGTCCGCGCGGAGGCGGCGGAGCACCTCCTCGCCAGGAAGGTCGGGGAGGTGGAGGTCCAGGAGGATCAGGTCGGGGCGGTGCTCGGCCGCGAGATCCACTCCGAGGCCGCCCTGGAGGGCCGAGAGGAGGGTGATCTCCGGGCGGCCGGAGAGGATCGCCTCGATCAGGCTCAGGTTGGCGACGTTGTCCTCCACGTACAGCACCTTCGCCAGCGATGCACCGTCGCGCGCCGCGGGGGCATCGTGCGTGGCGTGCGGCACGGGCTCAGGCGCGGCGGACGGGGCCTCCACCAGCGGGAGATCCACGGTGAAGATCGAGCCCTCCCCCACCACGCTCTCGGCCACGATCGTCCCGCCCATCGCCTCGATCAGCGGGCGAGAAAGCGCGAGGCCGAGCCCCGTACCCTCGACCCCCGAATCCTCCGCACCGAGGCGCGCAAAGGGGACGAAGAGCTGGTCCATCTTCTCCGGCGCGATCCCCTGCCCCGTGTCGCGCACGGCGATGCGCACGCGTTCGCCGTCCACCTCGCACGCCACGTTCACGGAGCCGCCGGGGTTGTACTTGACGGCGTTCGAGAGGAGGTTGAGAAGGACCTGCGTGAGCCGCTGCCGGTCCGCGCGCATCTGGACGGGCGAGGTCACGGGGACCTCGTTGACCAGCGTGCAGCCGTACTGCACCGCCACGGGGCGGATCAGGCTCAGGGCGTCCGTCACCACCTGCGCGGCGCGCACCGGCTCCAGCAGCAGCGCCTGGCGGCCGCTCTCGATGCGGGCGATGTCGAGCACCTCGTTGATCAGGTTGAGGAGGTGCCGCCCGGCACGCAGGATGTGGTCGACACCCTTGTGCTGCTCGGGCGTCAGTGGATGGCGCGCCAGCACCTGCCCGAAGCCCAGGATGGAGTTCATGGGCGTGCGCAGCTCGTGGCTCATGCGGCTCAGGAACTCGCTCTTGGCGCGGTTGGCGCGCTCCGCCTCTTCCTTGGCCCGCTGCAGCGCCTGCTCGGTGCGCTTCCGCTCGGTGATGTCGCGCGCGATCCCCACGGTACCCGCGATGCGGCCGGCGTGGTCGAAGAACGGCTGCTTCACCGTCTCCAGGAAGTGCTCCGTGCCGTCCGGGTGCTGGAAGCCTTCCTCGGTCACGAACTGCCGCCCCTCGCGCAGCACGCGCTCGTCGTCTTCGCGGATCTTGCGCGCCACGGGGAGCGGCCAGATCTCGAAGTCCGACTTCCCCAGGCAGAACTCGCGGGTGACGCCGGCCGCGCGCGCCACCGCCTCGTTGACGGCCAGCACGCGGTGACTGGCGTCCTTGAGCCACGCTAGGTCGGGGATGTTGTTGAGGAGCGCCTCCTGCTGCTCCTGCACCTCGCGCAGCGCCTCCTCCGCCTGCTTGCGCTCCGTGATGTCGCGCGCCACGGCGATCACCGCGTCCTGGCCGAAGTAGGTGGAGCGCGTGAGCACCAGCTCCTTGGGGAAGGTGCTGCCATCCTTGCGCCGCCCCCACCACTCGAATCGCTGCGGCTCCCCCGCCACCACGCGGCCGAAGCGGACGCCCGTGTCCTCCAGGTCCACGCGCTCCAGGTCCGCGAGGATGGCGGGCGTCTGGCCCATCAGCTCCTCGCGCGTGTAGCCGTAGGTGCGCAGCACGGCCGCGTTCACGTTCAGGAAGCGCCCCTCCAGGTCCTGCACGTACACCAGCTCGGTGAGGGAGTCGAAGAGGCCGCGGTAGCTCTCCTCGCTCGCCCGCAGCGCCTCGCTGGACGTCTTGCGCCGCGTGATGTCGCGCGAGTTGACGACGATCCCCTCCGCCGTGGAATCGGGGCTCAGCGTGCGCCCCATCCCTTCCAGCACGCGCCACTTGCCGTCCGCGCCGCGGCAGCGGAACTCCACGCCCCGGCTCGTCCCCGGCTGCCGCGCGACGGCTTCCAGCGCCTCGCGCACGCTCTGCACGTCGTCTCGGTGGATCAGGCGCAGCACGTCCAGCCCCACCAGCTTCTCCGGATCGAAGCCCAGGATGCGCTTTACCGAGGGCGAGTTGTAGCGGAAGCGCCCCTCCGCGTCGACGATGGTGATGAGGTCGGAGCCGTTCTCGATGAGCGCGCGGAAGTGCTCCTCGCTGCGCTGCAGGGCACGCTCGGCGCCCTTGCGGTCCGTCACGTCGCGCACGACGGTGACCACCTGGTCCTCGCCGAAGGGAAGGAAGCGCGCCTCGAAGTCGCGCACCCCGCTCTCCACCGGGAGCGAGTACTCCACGGTGGCCAGCATCCCGGTTCGCCTCACCTCCTGCACGCGCTCCATCACCGGCGCGGCGACGGCCTCGGGGAGGACCTCCTCCAGCCTGCGGCCGGTAAAGACGTCGGGGCTGGTGTACAGCTTGTTCCCGTCGCCGGACTGGTGGTCCAGGATGCGACCCGCCGCGTCCAGGCGGAAGTACAGGTCGGGGAGGGCGCGGAAGACGGCCTCCAGCTCGGAGCTCTTGTGCGCCAGCTCGGTGACGTCGGCCAGCACCACCAGCTCGCCCGCGGCGCCGCCGGTCCCCTCGCCCACGAAGGAGGTGGAGACCTGGTACACGCGCCCGCCGATCGCCACGCGGCGCAGCGAGCCGTACGCCACGTCCGCCGGCCCCAGCGGCGCCAGCACCTCGCGCCCGGGCTCCCCCACCCCGCGCCCCTCCTCCACGCGCAGAATGCGGCGCGCGGAGGGGTTCAGGTCCACGACCGTTCCCTCGCAGTCCAGTACCACCACGCCGTCGCGCATCCCCTCGATGAGCGCCGCGCGGGCCACGGGCACCACGCGGATCAGCCGCAGCCGCATGATCGCCCAGCCCAGGATCACGCCGGAAACGGTGAAGAGGAAGGGCATCGGGTTGGCGGGGAAGCGCCAGACCCCGTAGTGCACCACGTTCCCCACCCAGGGGATGGAGATGGCCAGGATGAGCGCCAGGTCGCGCCCGAGGTAGACCCGGGGTGGCCGCGCCGCGTGCACCGCCAGGAGGACCACCGCGGCGGAAAGGATCAGCCACGACACCCACAGGTGGGCGTAGAAGCCGGGGCCGTTGACGATGGGCGCGGCGCCGCCGTCCGGCCCGGGTATTCCCGGCCGGGAGAAGAAGTGGTGCAGCTCGTTGCTCCACGCCATCGCCACGGGAATGGCCGCGGCCGCGACGACCGCGGCGAAAGCCGGGGTGCGCAGCCACCGCCCGCGCCCGGTGTAGACGATGGCCACCGCGAGCCACGCCGCCGGGATCATCCCCGCGCCCAGCATGATCGCCTTGACCAGCCAGGCCCTCGCCAGCGGGTCGGTGGTGGCCAGGAAGAGCGCGTAGGCGAGCGACCACTCGGCGGAGCACAGCCCCACGGCGGCCAACCCGAGCGCGCCGTGCGCCCTGCGGTGGCGCAGCGCGTACGCCGCGACGGCGCCGGACACCAGCGCGGAAAGGAGGAGCAGGAGGAAGCGGTTGGAGTACCAGGGCATGACGCGCGGCCGGGCGGCGAAACGACAGAGTGGTGCGGAAGACCTTCAGGCCATCATTATAAGCGCTCCGTCCCGATCTTTACAGGATAGCGGCACCGCAACAGCAGGCTCACACACAGACCCGGAGCCACGGAGAAAGCTCTTCCCGTCTTTTCTCTGTGTCTCTGTGTCTCTGTGTGAGGCCCATTCCGTAGAAGCCCGCCCACGAACAGTCCCCGCCGATACGGGTACAGAGCGCCTCAGGCAGGCTCCACACACGCACCAATCCGATGCGCACCCTCTTTCTGCTCGTCCAGCTTCTCCCCTTTGCGTTCTCCATCGCCCGCGATCGCAGGCGCTGGCTGCTGTGGGGCGCGCCCGTGCGCCGAAGCGCCGCGTTCCACCGGCGCCGCGCGGAGCGGCTGGCGCGCGCCATCCCGCGCGCGGGGCCCACCTTCGTGAAGATCGGCCAGGTGTTCGCCGCCCGGCCGGACGTGGTGCCGGAGCCGTACCTCGGCGCGCTGGGCGACCTCACCGACCGCGTGCCCTGGGTGCCGTTCGCCAAGATCGAGGGCGAGCTGGTGTCCGCGTACGGCGCGCCGGTGGACGAGGTGTTCGAGGAGCTCGACCGCGAGCCGATCGCGGCGGGATCGCTGGGGCAGGTGTACCGCGCCCGCCACCGCGGCGAGGACGTGGTGGTCAAGGTGCTGCGCCCCGGCGTGGAAGCGCTGGTGGAGCACGACGTCCGCTTCGTGCGCCGCGTGCTGGACGCGGTCGAGCGCCGCTGGACGCACCCGCAACTCCGCGGCATCCGCGTGGCGCTGGACGAGTTCGAGCGGCGCATCGCGGACGAGATGGACTTCCGCAAGGAGGCCGCGTACGCGCGGGCCATCGGCGAGCGCTTCGCCCGCAGCCCGCGCGTGGTGGTGCCGCGCGTCATCGAGGGAATGGTGAGCCGGCGGACGCTGGTGCTGGAGTTCGTGGAGGGGACGCGCGTGGACCGCATCGAGCCGCTGGTCGCTGCGGGTCTCATCGACCCCTCCGCGCTGGTGGACGCGGTGGTCGAGGCGTACGTGCAGATGATGCTGGTGGACGGCCTCTTCCACGCCGATCCGCATCCCGGCAACCTCCTGGTGCGCGCGGACGGCGCCCTGGTGCTTCTCGATTTCGGGATGGTGATCGAGGTCGATCCGGTCCAGCGCCGCCATCTCGTGCACACCGCCCTCGCCGCCGTGGGCGGGGACGCGGAGCGGGTGGTGGACGGCTTCTTCGCGCTCGGCATCGTGGAGCCCGGCACCGACCGCGCCACCATCCACCGCCTGGTCGTGCTCCTCCTTGAGATGACCGCCCGCGGCGCCGACGTCGGCGAGATGCAGCGCGCCCTGGCCGACGAGGTGATGCACCTGCTGCACGACTGGCCTGTGGTGCTCACGGGCGAGATGACGTATTTCGGACGCGCCGTGGCGCTGATCGAGGGGCTGGGTGCGCGGCACGTGCCGGGGTTCAACCCGGTGCGTTACATGCGGCCCATCCTGATGAAGCACCGCTCCGCCGTCCTGCGCGCCCTCGGCCCCGCCGACGGTGAGGGCCACGACCTCGCATTCGCCCTCGGCCTCCTCGCCCGCGACGTCACCCGCGTCATCGTGGATGCATCGCGCGGGATCTTTTCCGTCTTCGCGCGGCACCTTCCCGGCATCGCCGCGGTGGGGCGGCGGGTGGAGGCGGAGGTGAACGCGGGAGAGCCCGAGGTACAGAGGCTGGAGGTGGGGGAGAAACCGGTGCTGGCGGAGAAGCCGGTGCTGGGGGAGAAGCCGGTGCTGGCCGGCGGTTGAAACCGCTGCAACAACTGCGGGAAGCCTGCCTTCGCAGGCTCCGGGGGGCGGGATCGGTGCGGCGGCTGGTCGCCGGGGGCTGAAGCCCCCGGCTGGAACTACGGGAAGGCGGCTGAAGCCGGCTCGTGCGATCCGGCATTGGACCCCGAGTCCGCGGAGGCGGACTTTGCGTGGTTCCAGCGGCGAATTCATTCGCTCCTGGGGCGAGGCGCGGCGCATGGCAGGGCACGGGCAGCCACGTGGGGCTGCCCCTACGGAAATTCGAGGCGTGCCGCGGAGGTGGAGGAAGGGGTGGGGGCGGGCGCGAATGAATCACAAGAGGCGCGGATCCCGCCCGCGAGTCCGCGCAGGCGGACTTCGTGCTGTCGTTGCAGCGAGTTCACTCGCCCCGGCTAATGGTCCGGACCCGCGATCGCGCCGCGGACAGGAGCTGCGCGGCGAAGCGGAGATGGCCGGCTTCCTCCTCGGCGTACCTCGGGTTGGAGCGCGGCACGAGCTTCTGGTCGGCGCCGCGCCAGCGGATCAGGCGGTTGCGGTCGAAGTAGAAGCGCTCCTCCTCCGTGTTCTGCACCCTGCCGTGGGGGCGGTCGTAGCGCATCGAACGCCGGAAGACGAAGACCGGGGAGCCGCCGCGGAAGTAGATGGTCTCCACCGTCCTTCCTGATTCGCCGAAGTGCGTCGCCGTGACCCGCGCGACCCGACCGCCCTCCAGGAACACGCGCGCCTCTCCGCCCTCGAGCGAGAACCCCTCCAGCTCGATCGTGTGCTGCGCGGTCAGGCGGAGCGCGTCGATGCGCTGCACCTCCCGCCGAATGCGGGCGACGATGGCCTCCACCGCGGGCTGAGCCGGCGCGGCCTGCGTCACGAGAGCAAGCGCGAGAAGTACCCGGATGAAGGTCGGCATGGGTGTGGAAGATGGGTGGGATGGCGGGGCCGAGCGCGAAAAAGTCGAGCTGACGCCAGGCGAGCGCAAGACCACGCAAAGAAAAGAGGCGCGGAGAACCCGATCGGTTCTCCGCGCCTCCGCGTCTCCGCGTGAGACCTCCCGTGGTCAGCGGCCCGCCAGCTCCCGCTTCTCGCCCTGCTGCTTGCCCTTGCGGTCTTCCTGGCGCGCCTTGAGCACGACGGCGTCTGCGTCCAGGTGGTCGTCGCCGCAGGAGTGGACGTATTCTTCGTAGGTGCCCAGGAAGTCGCGGATGCCGGCGCGGCTGATCTCCACCACGCGGGTGGCGAGCTGGGCGACGAACCACCGGTCGTGGCTCACCAGGATCAGCGTGCCCTCGTAGCTCTGCAGCCCCGCCACCAGCGCCTCGATCGACTCGAGGTCCAGGTGGTTGGTGGGCTCGTCGAGTACCAGGACGTTGGGCTGCTCCAGCGCGATCTTGCTGAACACCAGCCGCGCCGCCTCGCCGCCGGAGAGGGCGCTGAGGCGCTTCTCGCCGTCGTCGCCACTGAAGAGCATCATCCCCAGGTGGCCGCGCACGAAGCCGCGGTCCTTGTCCGGGCAGAAGCCCCACAGCCACTGCTCGGCGGTGCCCTCCTGGTCTTCGAGCTGCTCGTGGTGGTCCTGGGCGAAGTAGCTGCGCTGCGCCTCGTACCCCCACTCCACCCCGCCTTGGTCCGGAGCCAGCTCGCCCATCACGATCTTGAGCAGCGTGGACTTCCCGATCCCGTTGGGCCCCATGATGACCATGCGGTCGCCGCGGCGCACCTCCAGGTCGACGCCGGGGAGGACTTCCTTGTCGCCGAACGACTTGCGCACGCCCTTGATGCGCAGCACTTCCTTGCCGCTCTCCCGCCGCTGGTTGAAGCGGAACTTGGGGTAGCGGCGCGACGAGCCGGGGAGCTCTTCCATCTCCTCCACCTTGCGCTCGATCATCTTGGCCTTGCTCTGCGCCTGCCGGGCCTTGCTCGCCTTGGCCTTGAACTTGTCCACGAACTTCTGGTGATGGGCGATCTCCTTCTGCCGCCCCTCGATCTCCTTCTCCTTGCGCTCCCGGTCTTCCACCTTCTGCTCCAGGAAGTCCGAGTAGTTCCCCTTGTAAAGCGTGACCGTCTGGTAGTCCACGTCCAGGATGTAGCTGGCTACGTTGTCCAGGAAGCGGTGATCGTGCGAGATCACGGCGACCGGGCCCTCGAAGTCGTGGAGGAACTTCTCCAGCCAGCGGATGGAGAGGATGTCCAGGTGGTTCGTGGGCTCGTCGAGCAGGAGGACGTCCGGGCTGCCGGCCAGCACCTGCGCCAGCAGCACGCGCAGCTTGAAGCCGCCGGAAAGCGTCGACAGCGGCTTGTCGTGGATCTCGGCGGGTAGGCCGAGCCCCTCCAGGATGACGGCGGCGCGCGCTTCGGCGGTGTAGCCGTCCAGGCGCATGACCGTGTCTTCCAGCTCGCTGAAGCGGTCCGCGTCGAAGTACTCGTGCGCGTTGGCGAGCACCTTTTCCTTCTCCACCATCGCCCGCCACAGCTCCGGGTTGCCCATGAGCGTGACGTTCAGGATCGTTTCGCTCTCGTAGAGGAACTGGTCCTGGCGCAGCACGCCCAGCCGGGCCGACTTGGGGATCGAGACGGAGCCCTTGGTGGCATCCGCGTCGCCGCTGAGGATGCTGAGGAGCGTGGTCTTGCCGCACCCGTTGGCGCCCACGATGCCGTAGCGCTCGCCCGGGTTCAGCTGAAAGGCGGCATCCTGGAAGAGGACGCGGTCGCCAAACGATTTTTCGAGGTTGGATACGGAGATCATCCCACAATATAACGGTTATTCCCGGTTTTTTGATCCCCCCGCGTGCACGACGCGCGTCGATGAAGCTGTGCAGGGGGCGCGTCTGGCACTACCTTGCGCTTCACACCTCATCCTGCCGTACCCCCACCCCCCCCGGAGCCCAAGCATGACCATCCTGATCGTCCTCGCAGTCGGCGTCGTGATTGCGTTCCTGATCGTGGGGATGTACAACCGGCTCGTGAAGCTGCGGGTCACGTCGCAGAACGCGTGGTCCGACATCGACGTGCAGCTCAAGCGGCGCGCGGACCTAGTGCCGAACCTGGTGGAGACGGTGAAGGGATACGCCGGCCACGAGCGCGGCACGCTTGAGGCCGTGACCGCCGCACGCGCGCGCGCCGTCGCGGCGAGCGGTGCCGGCCCCGCCGAGCGGGCCGAGGCCGAGGCCGCGCTGAGCAGTGCGCTCCAGGGGCTGACCGTCGCCGTGGAGGATTACCCGGAGCTGCAGGCCTCCGCCAGCTTCCTCGACCTGCAGACGCAGCTCTCCGACACCGAGGACAAGATCAGCGACTCGCGCCGCTACTACAACGCGGTGGTGCGCGACCTCAACACCGCCGTGCAGACCTTCCCCTCCAACCTGCTCGCCGGGCCGATGGGCTTCCACGAGCGCGAGTTCTTTGAGGCCGCCGAGGCCGAGCGCGCGACCCCCGCGGTCCGCTTCTGATGCGCCGCCTGCTCGCGCTCGGGGCGATACTCCTCGCCCTCGGGGCGCCGCTGCACGCGCAGGAGCGCTCCATCCGCATCCGCGACTTCGACGCGCTCCTGACGGTGGGGCGCGACGGCGAGCTGGACGTCACCGAGCGGCTCACCATCGGCTTCACGGGCGAGTGGAACGGGCTGAACCGCGACCTCCTGCTGCGCCACGTGACCGGCGAGGGGCGCAAGGAGGTGCTCGACCTGGAGGTCACCTCCGTGACCGATGGCGACGGCAAGGCGATGCGCGTGGAGACCACGGACCTCGAGGACGGGTGGACCAAGCGCCTGCGCATCTACATCCCCGGCGCGCGCGACGCGGACCGGCAGGTGGTGATCCGCTACCACGTGGCCAACGCGATCCGCTTCTTCTACGACGGAAGCAAGACGGGGCCGCTGGACGAGCTGTACTGGAACGTGACCGGCAGCCAGTGGGACATGCCGATCGACCGCGTGCACGGCCGCGTGGTGCTCCCCGCCGGCGCGCGGGCGGGTCCGGTGGCCGTGTACACGGGCGCGGAGGGGACCACGCTCGCCGGCTCCAACGGCGAGTCGCGCGTGACGGAGACTGGGGTGGAGTTCGCCTCTACTCGTCCGCTGGCGCCTTTTGAGGGAGTGACGGTCGGCGTGGGATGGCCGCCGGGCTTCGTCGCCACGCGCCCCAGCGACGAGGCGCACCGCACCGCGGAGATGGTGCGCCTGTGGCCGCTCGCCCTGCCGCTGCTGGCGTTCGGGCTCAGCTTCCGTGCGTGGCGCCGGCGGGGGCGCGATCCGCAGGAGGAGTCCATCGTCGTCCAGTACGAGCCGCCCGAAGCCATGACCCCCGCCGAGGTGGGGACGCTGGTCGATCACACGGCCGAGATGCGCGACATCACCTCCACGCTGGTGGACATGGCGGTGCGCGGCTACATCGGGATCGAGGAGACGACGGAGAAGAAGCTGATGGGCCTCTTCACCAGCACCGACTACACGTTCTATCGGCGCCGCCCGCGCGACGAGTGGAGCGAGCTTGCGGAGCACGAGCGGCTCTACCTGACCGCGCTCTTCCAGGACGCCGAGGAGTCGGAGGAGAGCTGGGAAGAGCTGCGCGCCGTCGCCCACGCTTCGGGCGACGAGCCGGATCACCCGCGCCGACGCCGCGCGCGCGGTGGCAGCGAATCGGTGATGCTGTCCGATCTCTCCGAAAAGTTCTACACGTCCCTCCCCGGCATCCGCGACGCGCTGTACGCGAACCTGGTGGAGCGCGGCTACTACCTGCGCCGGCCAGACAAGGTGAAGAACCTGTGGCTGGGGATGTCGTTCGCGGTGCTCATCGTCAGCGTGGTGGGCGCCTTCATCGCATTCGATTCCACGATCTCCTGGGTGTCGGCGGGCGCGCTGGCGCTCGGCGGTGTGACGAGCGCCATCATCGTCTTCATCTTCTCGCGCATCATGCCGGCGCGCACCCCGGCCGGGGCGCGGGCGCGGGAGGGCGCGCTGGGCTTCCGCGAGTTCCTGAGCCGCGTGGAGAGCGAGCGCTACAAGCGGATGATCACCTCGCCGGAGATGTTCGAGCGCTTCCTGCCCTACGCCATGGCCTTCGGCGTGGAGGGCCGCTGGGCGCGCGCCTTCGAAGACATCTACCGCGAGCCGCCGCAGTGGTACCGCGGCACCGGCACCGGGCACTTCCACGCGACCGGCTTCTCGCAGCGGATGAGCGCCATGTCCAGCACGGCCGGGAGCACGATGTCGTCCAGCCCCAGCTCGTCCGGGTCCGGCTCGGGCGGCGGCGGGTCGAGCGGCGGCGGGAGCGGCGGCGGGGGCGGTAGCGGCTTCTGAGGAAGGGCGGCTCTTACGCAGGCGCAACAGGAAGGAACGACACCCGAAGGGGAGGCGGCGTGGCACGGAAACCAACGGGTCTCCGTGCCATACTGCGTTGGGGTACCGCATGTTATAGGCCGATTATTTGCCATAAAAACGCCTTGACAGGAATAGATGTTTCCCGTAAACTATCGTCCGGAGCCGGTAGGGACCCCCCACGCAGTACCCCCCGGCCGCGACCGCGGCCACCTTTCACACCACCGTACCAGGAGATCCTCCCATGAAGCTCGAGTCCCTCGAGAACGAACTGTTCGCACCCATGAGCACCACGGAAGCCGCCGCGATCAAGGGCGGAATGGCCGAGGCCACTTCGAACACCGTGTGGAGCAACACGTGGGTCAACGGCCAGTACATCGGCCTGGACAAGGACGTGTTCACCGACGAAGGCCCCGCCCCGGTCAAGCCGTCCGAGGCGTAAGCAGCTCGCCGTACCAGCAGCGCAACCGCAGTACCCTGGCCGCGCGAACCGCGGCCACCGCTCTCCAGAGGCTCGCCGGGCGGAGAGGTGCCACTTCCTCCTCTCCACATTCCGCAATCACCGAAAGAGACGTTGTTCGAACACTCTGCGGGCGTGAGGCAGCCGGGATAGTTCCCCGGAATCGCCACGCGCCGGCCACCGGACCACGAAAACGCGGTAGGTTTTCACCGCGCCGCCGTGCTTCCGACCCCGCGTACTGCCTGGCGCGCAGAGAAATAGCTACGGATGAGGTTTTACCACGCAGTCGCGTCTGCCGTAAACTGATATTTGCGACAGGCTCTCGTCCGGAGCCGGCAGGTACCCCCACGCAGCACCCCCCGGCCGCGACCGCGGCCACCTTTCACACCACCGTACCAGGAGATCCTCCCATGAAGCTCGAGTCCCTCAAGAACGACCTGTTCGCTCCGATGAGCACCACCGAGGCCGCCGCGATCAAGGGCGGGCTGGCCCAGGCCACCTCCAGCACCGTGTGGAGCAACACGTGGGTCAACGGCCAGTACATCGGCCTCGACAAGGACGTGTTCACCGACGAGAGCCCGGCCCCGCAGCAGCCGGCGACGCAGCTCGCGTAACACATCAGCACCCTGTAGTACGGCCGCAACCGCGGCCACCGCTCTCTGAAGGCTCCCGGGTGGAGGGGAGGCGCAGGTCTCCCCTCCACACTACCCAAAAATACAATCGGACTAAATTTACTTTTCTTTCCGTGTTTCCTCTCGCGCGCTGATCTCCGCCAGCGGGGCGCGCCGGGCCGCACTACGCTCGATAGCGCGGCCGCATGCCGAGCGACGGGCGGTGGCGCGAATTACTCGATCATGGTGTTGGACAATCCATCATTTCACACGTCCCGCTGTAAAACATTGCAGTACCCCCCGGCCGCGACCGCGGCCACCTTTCACACCACCGTACCAAGAGATCCTCCCATGAAGCTCGAGTCCCTCAAGAACGACCTGTTCGCCCCGATGAGCACCACCGAAGCCGCCGCGATCAAGGGCGGGCTGGCTCAGGCCACCTCCAGCACCGTGTGGAGCAACACGTGGGTCAACGGCCAGTACATCGGCCTCGACAAGGACGTGTTCACCGACGAGAGCCCGGCGCCGCAGCAGCCGTCGACGCAGCTGGCGTAACACGGCTCGGCGGTGGCGGCACCACGCCGTGCCGCCACCGCCCGACAACGAGGTTCTTCGGATGGTGGAGAGGGGACTCCGGCCCTCTCTCCACCCCCCGGACTCAACACAATCAGCCCGATCAATCGACACTCCTTACTGATTTCATACGCGTGGCACCCCGGGCAGTGGGCCCAGGGCACTTGCCGCGCGAGCCGGAAAACCCATGCAGCGCAGCGGCGAACGATGATCTTGGTTTTGAGCCAGGCGGCGTACGAGGCCACCACCGACGTAGTGCAGGACTGGATCGAGCACCTGGGCGGCGACGCCACGCGCCTGAACGGCGAAGACCTCACCGAGGGCGGCGCGTTCGCCGTGCGGTTGGGCCCCGGCCGCGACGACCTGCGGCTGCAGGTGGGCGGCCGCGAGATCGGCGGCGCAGAGGTCGGCGCGGTGTGGCGGCGCCGGTGGCACACGCTGCGTGGGGTGGGAGCCCTGCCCGACACGACGCCCGAGCTCCGGCAGCTGGCGCAGCGCCACCTGGCCTCCGAGGTCCACGCCGTCTCGCAGTCCGTGTTCGCGCTGATGGAGGAGCAGCCCTGGCTCTCCCGCCCCGTGGCCGTGAACAAGGTGCGCGCGCTGCGGCTCGCGCGGCGCGCCGGGCTGGAGATCCCCGAAACGCTGGTGACCAACCAGCGCGCCGAGGTGCTGGCCTTCATCGACGAGCACGGCGACGCCATCACCAAGTGCGCCAGCGACGGCGAGATGTTTCCCGACGAAGAGGGGCGAAGCTGGGCCACCTACACCTCGGTGGTGACCCGCGACGACGCGCTCGCGCTTCCGGAAGCCTTCTTCCCCTCGCTGCTGCAGGCGCGCGTGGAAAAGAACTGCGAGCTGCGCGTCTTCTACCTGGACGGCGAGTGCTGGCCGATGGCGATCTTCTCGCAGGCCGACGAGCAGACCGCGGTGGACTTCCGCCTCTACAACCACGTCCACCCCAACCGCAACGTCCCCTACCGCCTGCCGGCGGACGTGGAAGCGGCGGTGCACCGCTTCATGGCCGAGATGCGCCTGGAGACGGGGTCGCTGGACCTGATCCGCACGCCGGACGGGCGGCACGTCTTTCTTGAAGTGAACCCGGTGGGGCAGTTCGCGATGGTGGCGGAGCCCTGCAACTACCCGCTGTACCGGCGCGTCGCCGAGTACCTGATCCGCACGGAGGCCCAGTGAGCGCCGAGAACCCCACCCCCCCGCCGGCCATCGCCGGCCTGGCGAGCGACCCCGCGGCGGTGCCGCTGGCGTACGGCTACCTGCGCGTGGCGCCCACGCCCCCCGAGGTCACGCGCACCGCGCACAGCGACTGGCACCGCGCGCAGGTGTACGGCTGCGCCGGCTTCTACAAGACGATCTCCCGCTGCGTCGGCATGGAGGTGTGACGCCATGCTCCACGAAGACAAGCCGTTCGTGCTGTTCGCCAACTGCGTTCCCGTGCGCGGCGCCCGGCGCAGCACCATCTGCGACCTGCAGCGCGGCCGCGTGCACCCCGTCCCCAACGGGCTGCACGAGGTGGTCACGGCGGGGCGCGGACGCACACTGGCGGAGCTGCGCTGCATCTACGGGCCCGCCGCGGCCGAGACGCTGGAGGAGTACTTCACCTTCCTCCTGGAAAACGAGCTGGGCTTCTGGTGCGACGACCCGGACGCCTTTCCCGACCTGGACCTCTCGTGGGACCACCCGGGGCTGGTGAGCAACGCCATCGTGGACGTAGGCCCCGCATCGGACCACGACTTCGCTTCGCTGGTCCGCCAGCTGGACGGGCTGGGGTGCCGGGCGCTGGAGCTGCGCGTGTTCGCCCCGTGGCCGCTCGCCCGGCTGGACGCGGCGCTGGCCGAGGCCGCCGGCAGCCGCCTGCGCACCATCGAGGTGGTCTTTCCCTGGTCCGACGAGTGGAGCGCGCAGGAGATGGCGGAGCTGGTGTTCCGCCACCAGCGCGTGTCGTCCATGCTGGTGCACTCGGCCCCCCAGGGGCGCACGCAGGAGTTCAGGCGGGGCGACACGCCGGTGCACTACACCACGCAGGCGATCGACCACCACTCGCACTGCGGGCAGGTGCACCCGGCCGTCTTCGCCGTCAACATGGGCGCATTCACCGAGGCGAGCACGGCCAACTCGTGCCTCAACCGCAAGATCTCGGTAGACGAGTACGGCGAGATCCGCAACTGCCCGTCGATGCCCCGCGCGTTCGGCAACGCGGCGCGGGTGCCGCTCGCCACCGCGCTGGAGGCCGACGGCTTCCGCCAGCACTGGGGAGTGACCAAGGACCAGGTGGCGACGTGCCGCGACTGCGAGTTCCGCTACGTGTGCACCGACTGCCGCGCCTGGGTGCGCGACCCCGCCGACGCCCTCAGCAAGCCGGCCCGCTGCAGCTACGACCCGTATACGGCGGAGTGGGGCGGAGACCCCGCCCCCTTCCCCGCCAGCGCGCCCGCCGCGGCGCGCTGACGTGACCCCGCGACCCCGCCTTCGAATGTCCTCCTCCATACTGCGCGCCCGCCCGCGCCTGAAGCCCACCTTTCCCTCGCTCCGCCAGTTCGACGCGATGGACTGCGGCCCCACCTGCGTGCGCATGGTGGCCAGCCACCACGGCAAGCGCTTCAGCCAGCGCGAGATGCGGGCGCGCGCCTGCATCGACCGCGGCGGCGTCTCGCTGCTGGGCATCGCCTACGCGGCCGAGGCGGTGGGCTTCCGCACCCTTTCCGTGCGCACCACGCTGGCCGCGCTGGGGGGCGAGGCGCCTCTTCCCTGCATCGTTCACTGGCGGCAGAACCACTTCGTGGTGGTGCACCGGGTGACGCGCGACCGGGTGTACGTGGCGGACCCCGCCGACGGCGAGCTCAGCTACACGCACGAGGAGTTCACGCGCGGCTGGCTCCACGACGGAGGTGCCGCCAGCGACCGCGGCGTGGCGCTGCTGCTGGAGCCCACGCCGGCGTTCTACGAGCAGGACGACGCGGGCGACAACAGCCGCGCCGGCCTGCGCTTCCTGCTGGGCTACGTGCGCAGCTACCGCGGTCTGTTCACGCAGGTGGCGCTGGGGATGATGGTGGCGAGCCTGCTGCAGCTCGTCTTCCCCTTCCTTACGCAGGCGCTGGTGGACCATGGGATCGGGCACCAGGACATCGGCTTCGTGAACGTGGTGCTGCTGGCGCAGCTCGCGCTGCTCGCCAGCCGCACGTCGGTGGAGTTCATCCGCAATCGCATCCTGTTCCACGTGGGGACGCGCATCTACGTCTCCATCATATCCGACTTCCTGGCCAAGCTGCTGCGCCTGCCGGTCCCCTTCTTCGACACGCGCCACGTGGGCGACATCCTGCAGCGTGTGCAGGACCACACCCGCATCCAGCAGTTCCTTACCGGCACCATCCTGCAGACGCTCTTCTCGGTAATGACGCTGACGGTGTTCAGCGTGGTGCTGGCGGTGTACAGCTGGGCAATCTTTGGGGTGTTCGCGGTGGGGAGCGCGCTCTACGTGGTGTACTCGCTCCTCTTCCTCAAGCGGCGCAAGGAGCTGGACTACCAGAAGTTCGCGGAGCAGGCCCGCACGCAGAGCGCGCTGGTGGAGCTGGTGGGCGGGATCAGCGAGATCAAGCTGGCCAACGCGGAGCAGCAGAAGCGGTGGGCGTGGGAGCGCATCCAGGCGCGGCTCTTTCGCGTGAACCTCAAGTCCCTCTCGCTCGGCCAGTTCGAGGACGGCGGCTCCATCGCCATCAACGAGATGAAGAACATCTTCATCACCTTCCTGGGCGCCAAGCTGGTGATCGACGGCGAGCTGACGCTGGGAATGCTGCTGGCGGTGCAGTACATCCTGGGCCAGCTCAACGGCCCGCTGGGGCAGCTCGTCGCCATCGTGCACAACGCGCAGGACGCGCGCATCTCGGCCGAGCGGCTGGGCGAGCTGCACGGGCACCCGGACGAGGAGGAGCCGGGCGAGAAGATCGTGGATCTGCCGGAGGAAGGCTCCATCTCGCTGCGCGGCGTGGGCTTCGGCTACGGCGGCGCGCTGGGCGAGGAGGTGCTCAAGGACGTGGAGATGGAGATCCCCGACGGCAAGGTGACCGCCATCGTGGGCGCCAGCGGGAGCGGAAAGACGACGCTGCTTAAGCTGCTGCTGAAGTTCTACAACCCGTCGCGCGGCGACATCGCGGTGGGGGGGAGCGCCCTGGGCACCCTCTCGGCCCGCAGCTGGCGCAGCCAGTGCGGCGCGGTGCTCCAGGACGGGCAGCTCTTCTCCGACACCATCGCGGGGAACATCGCGGTGGGCGAGGACACGGTGGACCAGCGCCGCCTCCTCCACGCGGTGACGGTGGCGAACATCCGCGAGTACGTGGAAACGCTGCCTCTGGGCTACAACACGCGCGTGGGCCGCGACGGGCTGGGGATGAGCCAGGGGCAGAAGCAGCGCCTCCTGATCGCCCGGGCCGTCTACAAGCAGCCCAAGTACCTGCTGTTCGACGAGGCCACCAGCGCGCTGGACGCCAACAACGAGAAGGCGATCATGGGGCGGCTGCAGGACGAGTTCCGCGGGCGCACGGTGGTGATCGTGGCGCACCGGCTGAGCACGGTGAAGAACGCCGACCAGATCGTGGTGCTGGACCGCGGGCGCGTGGTGGAGCGCGGCACGCACGAAGATCTCGCCGCGCTGCGCGGCCACTACTACACGCTGGTGAAGAACCAACTCGAGCTTGGGAGCTGACGCCATGTCCGCGAACGGAACGGCCGCCGGCGGGATCCGCGTGGTGGTGGACGGTGCCGGGCACCGGGTGCTCGTCTTTGGGATGCAGCGCATTCCCCTTCCCGGCCTGCACGGCGGCGGGGCGGTGCCCGAGGCTCGCGTGGCGGAGGACCAGAACGGCCGCCGGGTGCTGCTGCTGGGCGCCGAGGAGATCCCGCTCCCGGCGGGCGACGCTCCCCCCGAGGCGGCGGCGCCCGACCTGAGCCTCTTGGGCGGCCACCTGGCGCGGGTGGAGGCGGACGCCACGGGACGCACGTACGTGTCGTTCGACGGGCGCCGCGTGGAGATCGCGCCGCTCTCGCTCACGGCGCAGGAGGCCGCCGCCGCCCGCGTGCTGGTGGACGACTCGGGCCGGCACATCCTGGTGGCCGGGCCGAACCGGGTGGTGATCGCCGCCCCGCCCGCCGCCTCCGCCCCCCCGGTGGTAGAGACGCGCAGCGAGCCGGCCATCGTGCTCAAGGACGACGCGGGGCAGACGGTGCTGCTGCACGCGGGCGAGCGCACCCCGCTCCCCGGCGTCGTGCTCACCCCCGCCGAGGCCCGCTCCGCGCGCGTGGAGACCGATGCCCGAGGCCGCAGGCACCTGGTGGCCGGCGCGCACCGCATCGACCTGTCGTCGCCCCACGACTCCGCGGAGCCCGAAGCGCCGGCGCCCGTACCGGTAGCGAGCGCACGCCCGCTCCCGGCGCGCTCCGAGCCGGCGGACTCCGACGCGGAGCCGGACCTCAACCTGCGCAGCGAGGAGCTGCAGGAGATCATCGGCTTCATCCCCCACTGGCTGGTGCGCTGGGGTACGACGCTGGTGTTCGCCACCGTGGCCATGCTCTTCGCCGTGGGCTGGCTGGTGCGCTATCCGGACGTGGTGAGCGGCAAAGTGGTGCTCACCACCCCCGAGCCCCCGGTGCGCCTGGTGCCGCGCGTGAGCGGCGAGGTGGCCCACCTCTTCGTGCGCGACGGCGAGCGGGTGAAGCCCGGCGCCCCCCTGCTGGTGCTGCGCAGCTCCGCCCGCTGGGAGGACGTGTTCGCGCTCTCGCGCCGGCTGGAGCAGGTGGAGGGTGAGCTGGGAGGCGACCTGGGGCGCATCGCCGCCTCGTTCGACCCCATGCTCAGCCTGGGAGACCTGCACCCCGCCTACGCGGCGTTCCTGCAGAGCCTTTCCGACCGCGGCGCATCGTCCGCCGCGGGGTACGACGCGCGGCGCGTGGCGGAGGTGGAGCAGCAGATCCGCGACCAGCAGGTGGTGCGCGCCAACGCGGCGGCCAAG
Organism: Longimicrobium sp.; assembly: GCA_036387335.1. NCBI lineage: Bacteria > Pseudomonadati > Gemmatimonadota > Longimicrobiia > Longimicrobiales > Longimicrobiaceae > Longimicrobium > Longimicrobium sp. The sequence continues at coordinate 1,269 of DASVTZ010000110.1, read as the reverse complement.
CAGCGCGTGCAGGCGGACCAGCTGGATCTCGCCCGCCGCGACCGTGACCGTGCCCGCGCCATGGCCTCGCGCGGCCTGATCTCCGAGGCCGACGCCGAGCGCGCGGAGGCCGAGTACCTCCAGCGCCGCTCCGCGATGCAGGACGGGGAGAGCGCCGTGGCCGCGGCCGACGTGCAGATCTCCGCCTCGCGCTCGCAGCTTCTGGAGCTGGGCAGGTCCATGGAGGACATGGGGCGCAACCAGGGACTGGCGCTGCGCGCGGCGCTCGCCACCCTGCGCGGCGCCGTGGCCCGGTGGGACCAGGAGAACGTGATGCGGGCGCCCTCCGCCGGGCGCGTGTCCAACTTCCGCGCGCTGGCCGAGCACCAGTTCGTGGAGCAGGGCGCGCCGCTCCTCGCCATCGTCCCCGAGGGCGGGCGCGCCGTGGGGCGCGTGCTCCTGGCATCCGCCGGCGCCGGCAAGGTGGAAGTGGGGCAGCGGGTGCTGCTGCGGCTGGAGAGCTTCCCCTCCCGCGAGTTCGGGGCGGTGGCGGGCCGGGTGGCGCGAGTCTCGCAACTCGCCATGGAGAAGCGGGACAGCGACGAGACGCAGTACCTGGTGGAGGTGGAAGTGCCACAGGACCTGGTGACCACCTACCGCCGCCGCCTCCCCTTCCGGCAGGAGATGCGCGGCGACGCAGAGATCGTGACGCGCGACCGCCGCCTGGTGGCCCGCCTCTTCGACCAGGTCCTCGGCTCCGGTACAGACTGAGGGGAGCATCACCGATGAAGAAGACCGTCGCGGCGCTCGCCGCCCTGCTGCTGTGCGCGGCGCCGCTGGCCGCGCAGTCCGCGGACTCGCTGCGGAGCGCCGCCGCGCAGGCGTACGGCCGGCACGACTACCCGGCGTCGGCCGCTCTCTACCTCCGCCTCGCCGCCATGCCCTCACCCTCGGCGCTGGACCTCTACAACGCGGCGTGCAGCGCGGCGCTGGCCGGCCGCGCGCCCGAGGCGCTGGCGCTCCTTCGCCGCGCGCTGGACGCCGGCTTCGAAGGCTACGACCTGCTGCTGGAGCGCGACCCGGACCTGGCCTCGCTCCGCTCGCTTCCCGGTTGGGCGGAGGTGGCCGCCGCCGCCCGCGCCCGCGCCGCGGAGCACGAGCGGATGCTGGCGTCGCTTCCGCAGCCGGGCGCCGCGCTGGCGGGAATGGAGCGCGCGGGCTACCTCGCCACCTACCTGGCGCTGGAGGAGATGGACGCCGCGCATCCGCAGGCCCCGCCGGAATGGCGCG